>CAYSCC010000090.1:0-6460 GCA_964429375.1 uncultured Chakrabartia sp. | reverse complement strand
TGACGGGTCCTTCCTCCGGCGGCTTCTCAATGGGTCGCGGCGCCTGCTTGGGAACAACCTGGCAAGCTGCGACCAGCGCCGAAAGCAAAAGAACCGCCCAACGACCCATGCCCATGGACCGACCCTCATATTGTTGCCCTAGGGCCTGTGCCTCTGCCATATCCCGAATCCTGATGACCAAAACGCTTGAACCGGGACTCTATATCGTTGCGACGCCAATCGGCAATCTTTCCGATCTGTCGACCCGCGCAGCCGACATCCTTGCACGGGCCGATGTGATTGCCGTCGAGGATAGCCGGGTGACCGGAAAGCTGCTCAACCACCTCGGCATCAGGCGCCCGATGACACCTTATCATGATCATGTTGCGGATGGCGTCCGCCCGGCCCTTGTGGCGCGGATGGCGACAGAGGCAGTCGCACTGGTTTCGGATGCGGGAACGCCACTCATCTCCGACCCGGGATACAAGCTCGTCCGCGATGCACGGGCTGCGGGCCACGCCGTCACGACAATTCCCGGGCCCTGTGCCGCGATTGCCGCACTCACGCTTTCGGGCCTGCCGACCGATCGTTTCCTGTTTGCCGGATTTCTTCCGGCAAAGGCAAAGGCTCGTGCAGAGGCCATTGCCGAATTCGCAGACGTTCGGGCAACGCTGATCTTCTATGAGTCTGGCCCTCGCCTTGCCGCGACGCTCGAAGCGCTGGCTGCGGGGCTGGGCGAACGGGAAGCCGCAGTTGCACGGGAAATCACAAAGATGTTTGAGGAATGCGTGACGGCACCATTGTCCTTGCTCGCGCGTCGTTATGCCGATTCTCCGCCAAAGGGCGAAATCGTCGTCATGGTAAGCCCGCCAACGAAAGTGCAGGCGCCGCCTGATGCTGATGCTGTCGATACGGCATTGCGGGACGCCTTGTCGCGCCTGCCGCCTGCCAGGGCCGTGAGCGAAGTTTCAAAGGCCATGAAACTGGACAGGCAGGAACTTTATGGCCGGGCCATGGCGCTCCTTGGCAAATGAACCGGTCAAAGGCAGAACGTCTCGGGCGCTGGGGAGAGCGGCGCGCCGCATGGTGGTTGCGCCTGCAGGGCTGGAGAATCCTTGATCAACGGGTGAAGGTGCGCAGCGGGGAAGTGGACCTTGTCGCCCGTCGCTGGAAGACGACGGCCTTTGTCGAAGTCAAGACCCGAACGACGGCGGATGCCCTGGATCTGGCGATCGATGAATATCGCCTGCGCCGGGTCGCCGCTGCAGTTCAGGCGATTTCCCATCGCTATGCGCGACGCGAGGACGATATCCGGATCGACATCATTCTGATCGCGCCAGGACGCTGGCCGCGCCATCTTGTCAACGTCTGGCACGCCTGAGAATGCGAGACGTCAGGCTGCCCTGCGCGCAGTGTGACCGTCGGGAGAGGGTGCCTCCTTGCCCGTCATTGCGCGCCTGCCGGACTTGACGATGTAGAGCGCCTGATCGGCTGCATGCAGCAACCCTGTTGCAGTGCTGGCTGATGCCGGAAAGCTTGCGGTGCCGATGCTGGCGGCCACAAAGACATGGTGGCCATCAATCTGATACGGTTCCGCAAGTGCGTTGCCGATCGCGGCAATCCCGTCCTCCAGGGCCCTTGTTCCACAATCCTGACCGAAAATGATCGCAAATTCGTCTCCGCCGATCCGGGCCACATGGTCATTCGGCTGGCATGCTGACCGCAGACGATTGGCCAGCATGATCAGGACCTCATCACCGGCTGCATGGCCGAAGCGGTCATTGACTGGCTTGAATCCGTCAAGATCAAGCATGGCAATGGCAAATTCCCTGGCCGTGTCCTGCTTTACCCGGTCTGCAAGCATTGTGCTGAATGCCCGGCGGTTATGGAGACCTGTCAGTGGATCGGTGTTGGCCAGAACACCGAGATCGGTCTGCAATTCAAGATTGCGGACCATTTCCCTGAATTGGCCAATGATGAGGCGGCTCTGGAAGATGGAAACGGCAATGACGTTGGCAGCAAGCGCAATCAGACGCACGTCTCCAGACACGAACATCGCAAGCGATGTCGGCGTCAGCCCGACAATGAGAGAGAGAATGGCCGCGCTTGGAAGGCTGGCAAGGCTCGACGCGCACGCCGAGGCAGCCAGGAATATGAAGATGATCACAAGCGCGCGGCTTGCTTCTGCCGTGATGAGGAAACTGGATGCCGCCCAGATGCTGCTTGCTCCCATGAGGACAATGGTCAGCATGTTCACGCGCTGGAGATAGCGTCGCGCTTCCTCACCATCCACCACGAGCTTGCGGCGACCCACCCAGGCAAAATAGCGCCAGATGCTGGCAACTAGCATGAGTGCCGGCATGGCGATCTGGAGCGCGATGGGAAAATCGCCCTGCGATGCCAGTCCCGCGCCAACGGATATCATGGCGAGAACAACATACAGGATGGGAATGCGCTGCCTCAGCCGGTCGAACTGGATGATGGACAATTCGTCGCGCAATGGCCCGGGCATCGTGGATGTTTCCACGACAAGGTCTTCCCAACCCTTGGACAGCAATTTGCGCATGCGTGACATCAACCTGTGTCTGACCTCCTGGCCGATCCGAAACAGGTTAGGAGAACATGGTAAAATTCAGGTGAAGACGCGCAAAAGCGCCAAGTTGTGATGACAAATCCCGCCCCGGCTCCTAGAGCGCGACATATGACACTCAACATCGCATTCCAGATGGATCCGCTCGAGGGCCTCAATATCGCGGGCGATTCAACCTTTGCGCTGATGCTTGCGGCGCAAGCGCGCGGCTATCGCAGTTTCCAATATGCGGCCTCGGCATTGAACTATGCCGATGGTCGCGTCTGGGCCAAGGCCTATCCTGTCGACATGGTCCAGCGGGTCGCCGGGAACCATTTCAAACTGGGCGATCCGGTCGCGCTGGACCTGGGCAAGGATGTCGATGTCGTGATGATGCGGCAGGATCCGCCATTCGACCTTGGCTATATCACCGCGACGCATCTGCTTGAGCGCATCCAGCCCCACACGCTGGTCGTGAACGATCCGGTCAGCGTGCGCAATGCGCCCGAAAAGCTGTTTGTCCTCGACTATGCCCGCTTCATGCCGCCAACGCTCATCACGCGTTCGTTCGAGGAAGTTGATGCCTTCCGCAAGCAGCATGGTGAGATCGTGATCAAGCCGTTGCACGGCAATGCCGGTTCTGCCGTGATGCACATCGGGGCAGATGGAAAGAATCTGGCCGCGCTGTCCGAACTCTTTGGACATGTCTGGCGCGAACCGTTCATGGCGCAGGCGTTTTTGCGCGAAGTGGCAGGAGGCGACAAACGCATCGTGCTGGTCGACGGAGTAGTGGCAGGCGCCATCAACCGCATTCCGGGCAAGGGCGAAATCCGCTCGAACCTGGCTGCGGGCGGACGTGCAGAGCCCACCAGCCTCACGCCTGATGAGCAGGCGATTTGTGATGTGCTGGCGCCAGAACTGAAAGCGCGCGGGCTCATTTTTGTCGGCATCGATGTGATCGGCGGCAAGTGGCTGACGGAAATCAACGTCACATCGCCGACAGGTCCCGTGGCAATCGATGCATTCAATGGCACCGATACGTTCGCCATGATCTGGGATGCCATCGAAGCCCGGCTTGCCGCCCGATGAGCGAATGGATCATCCAACTGATCGACCAGACAGGGTATCTGGGCGTTGCATTCCTGATGTTTCTGGAAACCGTCTTTCCGCCGATACCCTCCGAGGTCATCATGCCGGTCGCCGGCCTTGCTGCCGCGCGCGGCAAGATGGATATTTTTGCTGTCATCGCCAGTGGAACACTCGGCGCAATGCTGGGCAATTATTTCTGGTATCTGGCAGCCCGCGTCGTCGGGCTCGAGCGCTTCAAGCCATTGATCGAAAAATATGGTCGCTGGTTGACGTTTGACTGGGCGGAAATCGAGCGGGCCGAAAAGCTGTTCGGCCGGCAGGGCTGGGCAATCGTCTTTTTCGGCCGGATGCTGCCAACGCTTCGTTCGCTCATTTCGATCCCGGCCGGCCTGCTCCACATGCGCCTGTCGACATTCGTGATCTGGTCAACCATCGGCACGACCGGATGGACGGCCCTGCTCGGCTTTTCAGGCTGGGCACTCGGGCAGCAGTTCGGCACGGTCGAAACCGTCGTCGGGCCGCTTTCGACTGCCGTGCTGGTTGTGATCGCCATCGGCTATGTGTGGCGGCTGGTCCGCTGGAAACGAACCTGAACCTCTACTTCTTGCGCATCGTGTCCAGCGCTTGCCGGCCAAAGCTTGCGATCAGTTCGCCCACCTCGCGGACATGCGCGGCCGATCGCGCGCTCTGTTCCTTCACGAAATCGCCCTGTGCCTTGATGACATCCTGAACGGATTTGGCGCTGGCCACCTTGCGCAGCGTGGCAAAGGCTTCCCGTGCATTGGCTTCGGCATGGTCGATGACCTTGGCATTGATGGCTGCGGTATTGGCCATTGCCTGTGCCGCACTCTCACGAATCATCTTGCCGGCCTTTTGAACGGGCTCGGCCACCTTTTCTGCGGCGCTCTTCGCCTTCTTCGGCTTTTCTGCCTTTGCAGCGGGCTTCTTGGCCATCATGCGTTCTCCTTCTTGCGTTTGCCGATTGATGCAGCCTTGCCAGGCTTCGATGGTCGTGCCGGCGCCTTTTTGGGAGCCGGAGCAGCTTTCGCCGCGTTGACTTTTTTCGCGGCCGACCTGGGCGCCTTGGGGGGCGCAGGACGGGCTTCCTTCTGGCGCACGGCATCGCGCAATTCTTCAAAGGACATGCGAATGGCGGCAGCATAGTTCGCCGGATCGGGCATCATCTTGCGATCACAGGTAAAGCTGATCGCGATGTCTGTACCATAGCTGTAGATCGTGTTGATCAGGCCCATGCCGTCAAAGACCGGGCCCATTCCCATCATCCTGACCATTTTTGCCCCGGCAAAGAACAGCGGAACGCGGCTGCCCGGCACGTTGGTTGCGACGCAGTTGAATATGGGCGCATGGGCATTGGCAACCCCAAGCCTTGTGTAAAGGCGCGCACCAAGGCCAGCCAGACCAGACGGGATCAGCTGGCTGTAGTCAGTCAGGGTTCGCGCTCCAACGGCATTGGTCATGGCTTTGGAATTCTTCGCTTCGCCATGAATATAGGCCAGCCGTTCAACAGGATCGGCAATATGGGTTCCAAGGTTCACCACCATGGCCGAAACAAGATTGCCGAGCGCCGCCTTTTCACCTTCCGCTCGCACGGAAATTGGCGCCATGGCCGACAGGCTTTCCTTGGGGAGGCCGTCGTGCGCGTTGAGATAGTGGCGAAGCCCTCCACCAATGATCGCGAGAATGGCATCATTCACGGTCGCGCCCGGCAGGAAGTCCTTGATCTCACGCACATCGGCAAGCGGGAGTGAAACGCCGTCCCAGACGCGGTGTGCGGAAACCTTGCCATTGAACACGGTCTTTGGCGCCATTCTGGCGCCGGACAGCGACACATCGCCCCCGGCCACATCCCTCGTCAGCCGAGCGATTCCAGGAACCGTCTTGGCAAAAGTCTCGGCAAAGCGAAGCGGCTGGCGGATGGAATTGACCCATGAACGGAACAGCAGTTCGCCGACTGCTGGTGTTGCTTCGGGCTTCCAGTCATCAACTGTATCCGCGCGCGTCGGCACGGCCTCTAGATCATGGACCGCGGCCGACATCTCCACCCCGGACATTCCATCGATTGCCGCATGATGGACCTTGGATACCAGCGCAAAACAGCCTTTTGGCAGACCTTCGATATTGTCGAGGCCTTCAACGACCCAGACTTCCCACAAGGGCTTGGAGAGGTCGAGCGGACGGGCATGTAGCCGGGCGACCTGAATGCAGAGCTGCCTCCAATCACCAGGCGCAGGCAGCGCGATGTGGCGGACATGGTATTCAAGATCGAAATCCTTGTCTTCGATCCAATAGGGGTGATCAAGGTCGAAAGGTACGCGGACCAGCTTCTGGCGGAAGCTGCGTGCGCCACCAAGCCTCTTCTCGATATGTGCAAGGATCTCCTTGAACCGCACCTTTCCGCCCGGGGCGGTGGACGGGTCGTAGATTCCAACCGATCCGATATGCATCGGTGTATTCGCGGTTTCCAGGTAGACGAAACTTGCGTCCTGTCCGCTCAATTGCTCCATGCCTTGCTCTCCTTGCCAGCCTCTGAATTGGGCCTTTCGGCATAGGCTAACAGGCTTCTGCCGCAGAGGCGAGTCCGAGCCAGGCTTACGGAAAATTCGACAGGGGCAAAATGCGCAGCTAAGGGATTTCACATGTCAGACCGACCCGATACACCTTTGCTCGACACCGTCAGGATTCCTGCGGATCTGCGCAACCTGCGACCGGATCAATTACGCCAGCTGGCAGATGAACTGCGAGCCGAAACGATCAGCGCCGTCTCGGTGACTGGAGGTCACCTGGGCGCCGGCCTAGGCGTTG
>CAYSCC010000089.1:0-6474 GCA_964429375.1 uncultured Chakrabartia sp. | reverse complement strand
TTTCGCATCCAGCAGACGATCGAGGGGGATCGGGCCTTCTTGTTCCCGACATACGATATTCTCGAAACAACGGCTTCGAGATTTCGGCGCCGGTCTTTTTCAAGCTCGCGCCAAACCGCGACCTGACCTTGACTCCACATCTGTATACCGACGTGTTGCCTGCGCTTGAGGCGAACTTCCGTACGCTGACATCCAAAGGAGCGTATCAGATTGGTGGCTATGCAACCTATGGCAGCCGGATTCCGACATCATCCGCAGCCCTGGCGCAAGCCCGTGAATTCAGGGGGTATCTGGATGCCAACGGCCGGTTTCAGCTCAACAGGCGTTGGAGCCTGACGGGTTCGATCCGGCTTGCGAGTGATCGCACGTTCCTGCGTCGCTATGACATTTCAAGAGATGACCGGCTGCGTTCAACAATCGATCTGCAGCGCCTGACCAGAACAAGCTTCCTCTCGATTTCCGGCTGGGGCCTGCAGACCCTGCGCCCCGGGGATCCCCAAGGCCAGATTCCGATTGCTGTTCCCCTTATTGATTACCGAAAGAGGCTGGACGACCGCCTGGTTGGGGGAAAAGTCGAACTTCAACTGAACAGTCTTGCCCTGGTCAGGACCAGTGGCCAGGATACCCAGCGCGGTTTTGCGAGCGCTCGTTGGGATCTGCGCCGCTTCACAAGCATGGGTCAGGAAATCCAGCTGACCGGATTTGCACGCGCGGACGTGTATCACACCGATGAAGCCGGACGCACGTTGACGGCAATATATCGTGGCCGCGATGGCTGGCACAGCCGTTTCATAGGCGCAGTTGCTGCTGAGGTGCGTTGGCCGTTCTTTGGCCCTGCCTTTGGCGGCACCCAACGGCTGACCCCGAGGCTGCAAATTGTCGCGTCACCCTCTACCCCGAATCTCTCGCTCCCGAATGAGGATGCGCGATCTGTCGATCTTGAAGACAGCAACCTTTTTGCCTTGAACCGCTTTCCCGGCTACGACCGGTTTGAAGATGGCGCTCGCGCAACCTATGGCCTGGATTGGGCACTGGATCTCGCCGGTTTTTCGCTGCAGGCAAATGTCGGGCAAAGTTACCGGCTTTCGAGCCAGCCTGTCATTTTTCCCAACGGCACTGGCCTGACGAGCCGCACGTCTGACATTGTCGGACGCACGACACTCAAGTTCAAACGCTTTGTCAGCCTCACGCACCGATACCGGCTGGACAAGGATAGCCTGGCGGTTCGCAGGAATGAAATTGACGCGACAATCGGATCAGAAAAAACATACGCCGTTGTTGGCTATCTGCGCCTCAATCGGGATGTGGATCCCTTGATCGAAGATCTGCGGGACCGCGAGGAAAACCGCCTTGGCGGACGCTTGCAAATCGCCCGCTACTGGTCGGTCTTCGGGTCCGCGATCATTGACCTGACTGACAAGAATGAAGATGCTCTATCCCTGTCCGATGGATATGAACCTGTCAGGCATCGGCTGGGCGTGGCCTATGAAGACGATTGCATAAAGCTCGGAATAACCTGGAGGCGTGACTATGATCGGACAGGCGATGCGCGACGCGGAAATACCTATCAATTGACGCTATCCTTACGCAACCTAGGTCGCTAAACGCGGCTTTCCACGAGAGGGGTGTCAGCATCCGTTCAGCCAAGTCTGGCTATCGGGCTGCTCGACCAAACAGATATGTCAGGGCTTTCTGCAAGATGATTCCGTTTTATCGTTATGGCCTTCCGCTCGCACTCGCGGCTGCAATATCGTCTCTTGCGCAGGCCCAGGCAGTAGGTGGCGATGAACCAATGCCGCAGGCTGATCTCAATCTGCCGTCGACGCTGACAACATTTGGCAAGGTCGAACCGACGCTTCGCAAGGCCACCGCTATCGTCAATGGTGAAATCATCACCGGCACTGATGTAGAACAGCGGCTGGCACTCATCGTGCTTGCCAATGGCGGCAAGGTTGCCGACGAGGAACGGGATCGTCTCCGCGTGCAGGTGCTGCGCAATCTGATCGACGAAGTTCTGCAAATCCAGGAAGCAAAAGCCAACAAGATCGAAGTCTCGACCGATGACGTTAGCCGGACCTATGCGCGCGTCGCCCAGAACTTCAAACGCACCCCCGAGAAAATGTCTGAATATCTGCGCGAAGTTGGATCCTCGGATCGATCCATTCGGCGACAGATCGAGGCGGAAGCTGCGTGGAGCCGACTGCTCCGCCGTAAGGTCGAAGTGAATATCAGTGACGCTGAAGTGAACGGGATCATCGAACGCCTGAAGGCCGCACGAGGCACGAGCGAGTATCGTGTCGGTGAAATCTTCCTGTCGGCCACACCTGAGAACGCCCAGGAAATTTTCGCAAACGGCCGGAAGATTATCGATCAGGTGCGCCAGGGCGGTTCCTTTGCAGCCTATGCAAGGCAGTTTTCCGAAGCGTCCACAGCTGTCCAGGGGGGTGACCTTGGATGGGTTCGGGCCGCGCAATTGCCAGACGAACTCGCGCAAGCCGTGCAGGAAATTCAGGTTGGCCAAATTGTCGGCCCCATCCAGGTCCCTGGGGGCTTTTCGATCATTTATCTGAGCGATTCCCGCAAGGTGCTGATGGCAGACCCGCGTGATGCCATTTTAGCCCTTCGTCAAATGGGCTTGTCGTTCAGCGAAGGGATGACAAATGCGGACGCACAGGCAAAGGCGACGGCCTTTGCGCAAGCCACGCAGTCCATGGGCGGATGCGGAAAGGTTGAAGAAACAGCTGCAAAATTCGGCGCTGAGGTGATCGACAATGATCAGGTCCGGGTGCGCGATTTGCCACCGCCGCTACAGGAAATGCTGCTTAAGCTGCAGATCGGGCAGGCAACTCCTCCATTTGGGTCGCAAAAGGAAGGCGTTCGCGTACTTGTGCTCTGCGGCCGGGATGACCCTCAGTCTGCGGGTGATCCTTCGTTTGACCAGATCATGGCTCAGCTGGAAGAGGAACGTGTTGGCCGTCGAGCCCAGCGTTATCTTCGCGATTTGCGTCGGGACGCGGTGATTGATTATCGCTGATACGATTCCGCCAATCGCTGTTGCGCTCGGAGACCCCGCCGGAATTGGCCCCGAAGTCACGGCGAAGGCCTGGACTGCACGGGACATTTCCCGGCTTCATACCTTTTTTGCGGTCGGCGATGCCCGATCAATCGAAGCCGTGTGGAAAGGGCCAATCGCGAGGATTTCCGACCCCAGCCATGCACAAGCGGTTTTCGCTAATGCGCTTCCAGTTCTGGAAGTCGAAGACGCTGGGGCGATCTCGCCCGGCCAACCGAACCAGGAAGGTGCCCGTTGCGCGCTTGCTTCGCTGGAAATGGCTGTTGGCCTTGCCCGCTCTGATTCCGTCAGCGCCGTTGTGACAGGGCCTGTATCCAAATACTGCCTGTATGAGATTGGCTTTACTCACCCCGGCCAGACCGAGTTTGTTGCGGAACGCTGCGGCATTGCATCGGCCAATGCAGTCATGATGCTTGCGGGCCCAACGCTTCGCGTCGTTCCCATGACAACTCACCTTCCCCTGGCGGTCGTCAAGGATCGACTGAGCGTGGACCTTTTGGTGTCCAAAGGGCGCGCAACGGCAAAGGGGCTGGCCCGCAATTTCGGCATTGAAAAACCGCGGCTGGCCTTTGCCGGATTTAACCCCCATGCCGGGGAATCGGGCGCCCTTGGTCGCGAAGAAATTGAAATTATCGCCCCGGCAGTTGCGCAGCTTCGTGCAGAAGGCATAGATGCAACAGGCCCAATTGCAAGCGATGCCATGTTTCATCCCCGTGCGCGGGCGACATATGATGCCGCAATGTGCTGCTATCATGATCAGGCCCTTATCCCCCTGAAGACGCTGCATTTTGACGACGGGGTCAATATCACGCTTGGCCTTCCCATCGTCCGCACGTCGCCTGATCATGGAACAGCCTTTGATATTGCCGGAAAGGATATGGCGCAGCCGGGCGCCATGGTCGCAGCCATTCAGATGGCGGCAAGCGCTGCCCATTGGCGCACACTCTGCCGGTGACACTTCCCCTCCCCCCTTTGCGGGATGTGATTGCCCGATATGGGCTCAAGGCAGAACGGTCGCTCGGCCAGAATTTCCTTCTCGACGGTCAGCTGCTTGATCGCATTGCCGCCGTCCCGGGCGACTTGCGCGGCAAACCGGTCTACGAAGTCGGCCCCGGGCCCGGCGGGCTTACGCGGGCGCTCTTGAAAGCAGGGGCCAATGTCACCGTAGTCGAGCGGGACCGCCGGTGCATTCCGGCCCTGCATGAATTGAAAGCCTGCTATGGTGATCAATTGCAGGTCGTCGAAGGCGACGCGTTGACCATCTCTGTAAAGAGAGACCTGCAAAAGGACGTCTCCATAGTCTCAAACCTGCCTTACAATGTTGGTTCGGCTTTGCTCGTTCAGTGGCTCACGGAACCGGAATGGCCGCCACACTGGTCTAGCCTGACCCTGATGTTTCAGAGAGAGGTCGCCGACAGGATAGTCGCTCAGCCCGGCAGCTCTGCCTATGGGCGGCTATCGGTCCTCGCACAGTGGCGTGCGACGCCCAGGATAGCCCTTCCAGTGCATCGCTCCGCATTTACGCCGCCGCCCAAGGTCATGTCGGCGGTTGTCCATATTGTGCCCGCAGAGCATCCGGCAGGAGTGGATCTGGCCAGCCTTGAAGCCATCACTGGTGCGGCTTTTGGCCAGCGCCGCAAGATGCTCAGGCAGAGCTTGAAATCGCTGCCGCGAGGCCTTGAGGCCCTCGAAGCCTCAGGCATCTCTGCGGATCGCCGCCCTGAAACTCTGGAAATCGAAGAGTTTGTCGGACTCTCTCGCGCCTATTGCTGTTTGACAGGCTCAGAAACAACGGGCTTGGGCTGAACGGCCTGGGCCGACATCACCGTTGGCGCATTGCCCTTTTCGATGGCCGCCGCCAGCCGTTGCTGCTCCGGACAAGCTGCAATGCAAAGCTGTTTAATCCTCGCGAGATTTTCCTGTGCCTTGGTGATCGCGCCTTTGGCGACCATTGCCTCCCCCTGGCCTGCCAACGCAGCGATATCATTTGGTTCGATCAGAAGGGCCTCGCGGTAAAACCGGATCGCCTTTCCCGGCAGCCCCTGTTTTTCGGACACGCGAGCCAATGCTACAAACGCGCTCCGGTTTCGCGGATCAACAGCCAAAGCTGTTTCGAGAAGGCCCGCCGCCTCATCCAATTTTCCCGACGCCGCAAGCTGGTTGGCCTCTGAAACCAGAGCCATGGATTGGGGCAATATTTTTGAATCCGGGCGCTGCCCATGGCCCACACTGGCAACAGTCAGCAGTGCAAGAGACAAGGCAAGGACGGGAGGCGAAAAACGCATGATATACTCCAAGCGAAACAAGGCCTTCATATTTAGCAACTTCTTGCAAGTCTTGCGATGAAAAAACCATCGGTGCCATCATGAGCGGGAGAGAGCATCAGTCCTGCTCCAATTGGTCTGCCAACTTCGAAATCCAGTGGATCGATCTGCCAGTCAGGAGAGCGTTCCAGAAAATTTGCAATCTGCTGAGCGCCTTCTGCTGCCACGAGCGAACAGACGGCATAAACAAGGCAGCCACCTGGCCTTACCAAGCCCGCACCGACTGAAAGCACATGCGCCTGCAACGCAACAAGGCGATCAAGCCGGTCCGGCGTCAGCCGCCAGCGTGCTTCAGGGTTCCGGCGCAATGTTCCACTCCCCGAGCATGGCGCATCAACCAGGACTAGATCTGCTTGCCCGGCAAGGTCTGCCAATTGCTCCATTTCGCGGCCCGGGTTCAGCAATCTGGACTCAATATCAGTCATCCCGCCGCGCAATGCACGCGGCGCCATCCGTTGGAGCCTTTCGCGATTGGTATCGCAGGCGATGAGCCGCCCCTGCCCGCCCATGATGCTACCCAGAGCAAGGGTCTTGCCCCCGGCGCCGGCGCAAAGGTCAACAACGGTCTGCCCCGGCATGGCCCTGCAGGCCGCAACGACCCACTGGCTTCCGGCGTCCTGCACTTCGACCTTGCCGTCAAGCCAGATTGGCCGGTCCTCGATGCGTTCGTTCGCAACCAGCCTTATGGCATCGGGAAGATGGGCAATCGGACCAGCCGTCGGAAATTCGTCAAGGACGTCCGCTCGACTTGCCTTCAGTCGATTCACGCGCAAATCCATCGGCGCGCGAGACAGCAATGCTGCGTGATCATCGAGCGGAATGATGCTTCCGAGCCATTCAGGCAGCAAAGACCGATCTGCCCCCATTTCTCCGCTGCCGATCGGTGCAGGCCCATAAGTTGACCCGTCAAATAGTTCGCAATCGCGACCCAAAAGCCCGATCATTGCAGAACGCCCATTGGGAGGCATATCGCCAAAGGCGCGAATGGCCGCATAGACATGTTCGCGGACGGCGCGCTTGTCCTTTGAACCGGCATAGCGATGGCTCCGGATCCAATCCCCGATGATCGTGTCTGCC
>CAYSCC010000088.1:0-6503 GCA_964429375.1 uncultured Chakrabartia sp. | reverse complement strand
TCTTGCGATATTCTTCCTCGACCTTCCACTCGATCGGCAGGCCGTGGCAATCCCAGCCGGGCACATAGGGCGCATCCTTGCCCAGCAGGGTCTGCGTCCGGCAGACCATGTCCTTCAGGATATGGTTCAGCGCATGGCCGATATGCATGTCGCCATTGGCATAGGGCGGGCCATCGTGAAGGATGAACTTCTCGCGGCCCTGCCGCTGTTCGCGCAGCCGGTCATACAGGCCAATCTCCAGCCACCGCGCCAGAATGCCCGGCTCCTTCTGGGGGAGGCCGGCTTTCATGGGGAAATCGGTCTTCGGCAGGAAAACCGTGTCTCTGTAATCGGGCGCGTCGGTCATAACGCCGCGGGCCTTAGGCGAGCCTGCGCGTCCCCGCAAGTTGTCGGCGAACCGGGAGCAGGATCAGTTTTGCCGAGCCGAGAGAATTTCGCGGGCCTGATCGCAATCCAGGCCGATTTGGCGAGTGAGCGCATCAAGGCTTTCGAACTTGGCTTCGTCGCGCAGAAAGGCATGAAACTCAAGCTCGACCGTTTCGCCATAAAGGTCGCCTGAAAAATCGAAAAAATGTGGCTCCAGCAGTTCCTTTGGGGGCTCGAACTGCGGACGAATGCCAATGCTCGCGGCTCCATCCAGCACCCGTCCATCTGCCAGCCGCCCCCGCACGGCATAAATTCCGTAGCGCGGGCGAAGATAGGTGCCCATTTCGATATTGGCGGTTGGGTAGCCAAGCTTGCGGCCGTTCTTGTCCCCATGATGGACCACACCTTCGATCGCAAACGGGCGGGTCAGCAGCTGTGCAGCCGTATCGCAGTCTCCGGCCTGCAGGGCGTCCCGGATTCGGCTCGATGAAATGACATCAGCTCCGTCGAACACGGGAGAAACGGCTTCGGCAATAAAGCCGTGCGCGCGGCCCAGATCCGCAAGAACGTCCACATTGCCATCGCGACCCTTGCCGAACGTGAAATCCTCGCCGGTGACGACGCCCCCAACGCCGGCAAGCCTTTGGGCAACGAAGTCCTTGGCCGAAAGCCCGGCCAGGCCTGCGTTGAAGGGAAAAACCATCATGGCGTCAGCACCGGCCTGCGCGAACAGCCGTTCACGCTGGTTGAGGCTGGTCAGGCGGAAGGGCGCTGTATCTGGGCGGAAGAACCGCACCGGATGGGGATCGAAGGTTGCGACCACCGCCGGGCGACCTTCGGCGCGGGCGCGTTCGATCGCGCGCCCGACGACCGCCTGGTGGCCCTTGTGAAACCCGTCAAAATTTCCCAGCGCGACGACACTGCCGCGCATGCGGTCAGGCATCCCCGAGCTGCCATCGAGCCGCTCCATTTGGCCGCTATAGGAAGCTGCTAGCGCGGCGGCAACACCTGCCCCAGAACGCGAAGCACATTGCCACCCATGACCTTGGCAATATCGGCATCGGAAAAACCGCGATCCATCAGTGCCTGTGTGACAAGTGACAGCTTCGCCGTATCGAAACCGGTTGTCGTGGCTCCATCAAAGTCCGAGCCGAGGCCGACATGGTCGATACCCACCAGATCACGAACATGCGCGATGGCCTGGGCAATTCTTGCGGGCTCGGTCCCGCACACGGCTGCATCCCAATACCCGATGCCAATCACGCCGCCTGTCTTCGCAACGCCGCGGATTTCATCATCGGTCAGGTTGCGATTGACCTTGCAGGTCGCCTGCACACCCCCGTGAGACGATACGACTGGCTTTGTGGCCATGGCCAGCACCTCTGCCACAGTCTTGTGGCTTGCATGCGCGATATCGACAATGATGTGGCGGCGTTCGAGTTCCGCAACGACGGTCCGTCCAAGCGGAGTGAGCCCGCCCTTGCCGAGGCCGTGCATGGAACCGGCAATCTCATTGTCAAAAAAATGCGTGAGCCCGGCCATGCGCATGCCTGCGGCCTGAAGACGATCGAGATTCTCGATCCGGCCCTCAAGATTCTGCAATCCCTCAACCGAAAAGACCGCACCGGTAATCTCCTTCCCGCTGCTGCGGTCGGCAAGCAGCTTTGCAAGATCCGCAGAGGTCCTGATGAAACGCAGCTGGCCTCCCGAGGCCTCTGCGGCCCGCTGGAGCTTGTCGGCATGGTAGAGCGATCGTTCGAGGATGGATGACCAGGTCCGCGGAGGCTGAAGCTGGGCGACGGTCAGCAGGGTGATGTTGTCGCTGTCACTGCCGTTGGCATCATAGTTCTGCCCTTTTGGCGTTTTCGAAACCGAGGAAAAGACCTGAAGTGCGACATGGCCATCCGCAAGGCGCGGCAAGTCAACATGGCCCCGCCCCGCTCGGTCAAGCAGGTTGCGCTGCCACATCAGTGTATCCGAATGCATGTCGGCAATCGTGAGCGTGCGGTGCAAAGCCAATGCGCGCGGCCCTGCCGTGGCGGCCACGGGAACGACCCTGTTCATGCTGCGCTCGGCAATGCCCGGGCCAAAGATGAAGAAGCCAGCCAGCCCGACGGCCAGCAGGATCAGGAGCCATTTCAGAACCCGCCGCATCAGGCCCTCCGTTTCAGCGTGACAAAATCAAATGCAGGTGCGCCAAGGTCCGCTGGTCGGGCTTCGCGCGCATCCTCCATCCATTCCGGCCCGAACGGGTCAAGCTTGGTATCACCATCCGGAGACAGATGGACTTCCGTCAGTTCGATCCTGTCTGCCCGCGGCAGGAACAGGCGATAGATTTCCGCACCGCCAACCACCGAAACGTGCGGCGCATTGGCAAGCGCAAGTGCGGCTTCAACGCTGTGGACGACTTCGGCCCCGTTTTCGGACCACTCCCGGTCATGCGTGAGGACAATATGCCGACGGCCGGACAACAGGCCCGGCAAGCTGTCGAAAGTCTTGCGCCCCATGATCATCGGCGCTCCCATCGTCAGCTGCTTGAAACGTCGCAAGTCGGCAGGCAGGTGCCATGGAAGGCGACCATCCTTGCCGATGACGCCATTGTCTGCCCGCGCGACGATCAGAACAATTTCGGGTCGGTTCACACGGCTACCGGGGCAGCGATGTGCGGCTGGGCCACATAGTCCGCAATGACAAAGTCCTCATATTCATAGGCGTCTATCGCAGGGGCTCGCCGCCTGATTTCAAGCCGGGGAAGCGGGCCGGGTTCCCGCGTCAGCTGGAGCCGCGCCTGATCCAGATGATTGGAATAAAGATGGCAATCCCCACCCGTCCACACGAAATCGCCCGGTTCAAGCCCGCACTGGTCTGCCAGCATGTGCGTGAGCAGGGCATAGGATGCAATGTTGAAGGGGACGCCCAGAAAGACGTCGCAGGACCTCTGATAAAGCTGAAGGCTCAGGCGTCCGTTGGCGACATGGGTCTGGAACAGGCAATGGCACGGTGCGAGGGCCATGCGGTCTATCTCGGCCGGGTTCCAAGCCGTGACGATTTGCCTGCGCGACGCGGGATTCGCGTTGATCTGGGCAACCAGCGCTGCAATCTGATCAACCGAAACACCGTCCGCGCCCTCCCAGTGACGCCATTGCTTGCCATAGACGGGCCCGAGATCACCCGCATCATCAGCCCATTCATCCCAGATGCTGACCTTTCGGTCCTGCAACCAGCGGACGTTGGTGTCCCCGCGCAGGAACCACAGCAGTTCGATGATGATCGATCGCAGGTGCAGCTTCTTGGTCGTCAGGAGCGGGAAGCCCTGCGAAAGATCAAAGCGCATCTGGTGGCCAAAGACCGACAAGGTGCCGACGCCCGTGCGATCACGCTGAGCGACCCCTTCGTCCAGGATGCGTTGCATGAGATCGAGATAGGCGCGCATTGGCCCATCCATATGCGTCAGTCACAGCTTTGACCAGTGCATCATGTCACAAACGGACGCACATCATTCGGCCGGGGTCGGCACAGGCTCCAAAAGAGAGGAAGGGTCAAACCATGGCGCCAGAATCGGCAGCACATGATCCATGAACGTTGCATAGCCGTTCCATTGGCCCGATCCGTCAAACAGCGCCTGCCTTACCTGGTCGGCGCTTGCGGTTCGCACGCGCCGCCCTTGTGCCGCCCGATCGAATTCGGCCATCTCTGCTGACCAGCGCACATCGAGGAATGTGCACAAGTCCCGCGTCACGACCTCAAATTCGCGGACCAGCCTTTCATAGCACAGGATGTGCGCATCAATCTTGAGGCGCGTGAGGCAAAGGCGAAGGACAGTCATGACGGCATCATAATGCCGCGCCGCCCGTTCGAGCGATGTGAATTCGCACGTGGCTGGGCTGTAGACAAAGCTGTGCCGAAAACAGCTCCAAACGACATCACGCGGATCCCGATGCATCACGATCACCTTCGCATCCGGAAAGAGACGCGCAATCGCAGGCAAAGCTGCGCCTTTCAGAGGATCCATGTCGATGAACGTCTTGCCCGTGACTTCGGCTCCCCCTTCGGCAACCTTGGCCCAATATTCGGCGCGCAATGCGTCGATCTGCCGATCACTCAGGGACAGAAGTTCATCAAGTCGGCCCGCTTCCAGATAGTGGTTCAGGTGAACAAGTGTTGGCGCTTCTTCGAGCGAAACCATGTTGGGCAGCGTAGAGAGAATCTGTTCCGTGAGCGTCGTGCCCGATCGCGGAAACCCCAGCAAAAAGACATGGCTGGTTGCCTCAAGCGGAACTGGCCCGCCACGGCCAGAAAAGCGAGATGGCTCCAGATTGGCGAGGGCCGATCCAATGGCTTCTACGGACTGGCGAGCGCGACAGCCGGGCTCCGCCCCTTCGTGCAATGCCGAAAACCGTGCATTGGCCCGCTGATAGGCCTGATAGGCCAGGGCTGACTGGCCCAGCCGATCACGGCAATCCCCAAGCAGCGTCGCCGCAATGATTTCATCTTCGGCGCGTACAGCAGGAGACGCAAGCAGAGTTTCTGCCCAGGTCGCTGCCGCTTCTGAGTCTCCATTGGCAAAAGCAATGCGCGCCTGCGCCTGCAGTGTTCCGGTTTCATTCGGGCCAAGGGCCAGAGCAATCTGGCCATTGGCACGTGCGGCATCAAGATCGCCTGTGCGCACCTGAAGGCTGGCCAATGCCGAAAAGCCTGCTGCGGACTGGGGTGCAAGCTCCGTGACACGGCGATAATCCGTCATGGCATCGTCCAACGCAGAGTCAGCCTCAAGGGCCATGGCCCGCCCGTACCAGGCGGCCAGCGAAGAAGGATCCAGCGCTATGGCCTGATCAAACAGGCGGACAGCATCCCTCAACCGCCCGGCACATCGCAACGCATCCCCAGCGCCAGCAAGGATGGATGGATTGCCAGGCGCAAGTTCTGCTGCCTGCAGGTAAAGCGACGCTGCGCCGTGGTTGTCTCCGGATTGCTGGCGCCCAAATGCCGCCAGGCAAAAGAGCGTCTCATGAGATTCACCCGCGTCGAGGGCCGCCTCGGCCAGGCGCACAGCAAGGCTCATGGCATTGCTGCGCAACGCTGACTGGATTTGCTGCTGTGTCGTGTTTGACATCATCAGCAGAACGTGCCCCCTTGACCGCCAGTGTGGGTCACCAGATCACACCTTGGCGCAGCCGGGGTCAAGTATCGGGTCCGCTGGCCCGACCGGAATCAGGAAGCCAACGCAGCCTTCAGGGCATCGACAAGGTCTGTTCGTTCCCATGGGAAAAAATCGCCCTCCGACTTGCGGCCGAAGTGACCATAGGCTGCTGTCTTGCGATAGATTGGCTTGTTCAGCCCAAGATGCGTGCGAATGCCTCGCGGCGTCAGTCCGCCCAGGGCCGCGATGCTCTTGATGGCATCTTCAAGCTTGTCGTCGCCTACAACGCCCGTTCCATGCGTATCGACATAGAGCGAGAGTGGCTTCGACACCCCGATCGCATAGGCAAGCTGAATCGTGCACCGCTTGGCAAGGCCAGCGGCAACGATATTCTTCGCAAGATATCGCGTGATATAGGCTGCCGAACGGTCAACCTTGGACGGGTCCTTGCCGGAAAACGCACCACCACCGTGCGGCGCAGCGCCGCCATAGGTATCCACAATGATCTTGCGGCCTGTCAGGCCTGCGTCGCCATCTGGTCCACCGATCTCAAAGCTGCCGGTGGGATTGATGTGATAGACGGTCTGCTCCGAAAGAAGGGCGGCCGGCATCACCTGAGCGACCACCGCCTTGACATAGGCGTGCAACTCGGCCTCTTTTTCGCCGCGATCATAGCCGGGCTTGTGCTGTGTCGAGACAACAATGGCGGTTGCGGCAACAGGCTTGCCATTCTCAAATCGCAGCGTCACCTGGCTTTTCGCATCAGGCTCCAGAAAAGGGGCCGTCCCGGCATGACGGTCTGCTGCCATCTTCTCAAGGATCTTGTGGCTGTAATCGAGCGTTGCCGGCATCAGGTCCGGCGTCTCATCACAGGCAAAGCCGAACATGATGCCCTGGTCTCCAGCGCCTTCGTCCTTGTTGCCCGAAGCGTCCACGCCTTGCGCAATGTGTGCAGACTGCGGGTGGAGATTGTTCGAGAAATCAAAGGTGTTCCAGT
>CAYSCC010000087.1:0-6561 GCA_964429375.1 uncultured Chakrabartia sp. | reverse complement strand
CCGTCCTTGAATACTTCAACTCGACCCACGGCGCACGCAAGGGCCTGGCTGATACGGCCCTCAAGACTGCCAACTCCGGCTATCTGACGCGGCGTCTGGTTGACGTGTCGCAGGACTGCACCGTGATCGAGGACGATTGCGGAACGGAACGCGCTCTCGAGATGAAGGCCATCGTTCAGGGCGGCGCGACAATCGCTTCGCTTGGCGAACGCGTCCTTGGCCGCACGACCGCAGAAGACATTGTCGATTCCAAGACCAACAAGGTGATCATCCCGACGGGCACGTTGCTCGACGAGGCGGACATTGCGCTGATCGAAGAAATCGGGATTCAGGCGATCAAGATCCGCTCACCACTCATCTGCGAAACGCGCATGGGCGTGTGCGGAAAGTGCTATGGGCGTGATCTCGCGCGCGGGACGCCGGTCAACATTGGTGAAGCGGTTGGCGTTATTGCCGCACAGTCTATCGGTGAACCCGGCACCCAGCTGACGATGCGGACCTTCCACATTGGCGGCGCGGCCCAGCTGAATGAACAGTCCGGCCTTGAGGCCGTGTCGGACGGCACGCTCCACTACCGCGATCTTCGCACGATCGTCGACAAGCATGGCCGTACCGTTTCCCTCTCCCGCAACGGAGAGATCGCGGTCGTCGACAAGGACGGTCGTGAGCGGGCCGCAGATCGTCTTCCTTATGGTGCCTATGTCCTGTTTGCTGATGGTGCCAAGGTGAAGAAGGGTGACAAGATTGCCGAATGGGATCCGTTCACCATGCCGGTGATCACGGAAAATCCGGGCGTCGTGAAATATCAGGATCTTGTCGAAGGACAGACTCTGGCCGAACAGGTGGATGAGGCAACGGGCATCTCGCAAAAGGTTGTGACGGAGTTCCGGCCTGGCCGCTCAAAGGTCGATCTGCGTCCGCGCCTCACCCTTCTGGATGAGGATTCGGGTGAGGCAGGCCGCTACATGCTGGCCGTTGGCGCAATGCTGTCCGTCGAGGATGGCGCCACGGTCCAGGGTGGTGACGTGCTGGCTCGTGTTTCGCGAGAAGCTGCGAAGACGCGCGACATTACCGGCGGTCTGCCGCGGGTGGCGGAGCTTTTCGAAGCGCGCAAGCCCAAGGAAAATGCCATCATCGCAAAGGTTTCCGGCCGGGTCGTGTATGGCAAGGACTACAAGGCCAAGCGCAAGATTGGCATTCAGCCCGAAGACGGCGGCGATCTGGTTGAATATCTGATCCCGAAGTCAAAGGTCATCGACGTCCAGGAGGGCGACTATGTCAAGCGCGGCGACAATCTCGTTGCCGGGTCGCCTGATCCGCACGACATTCTGGAAGTCCTTGGGATCGAGCCGCTGGCGGAATTCCTCGTTGCGGAAATTCAGGAAGTCTATCGCTTGCAGGGTGTGAAGATCAACGACAAGCACATCGAAACGATTGTTCGCCAGATGCTGCAGAAGGTTGAGATCACGGCTTCTGGCGACACGACCCTGTTGGTGGGCGAGCAGGTCGACCGCGAGGAAATGATCGAAATCAACGACAAGGTGGCGATGACGGGCGGCAAACCTGCAGAAGGCAAGCCGATCCTGCTGGGGATCACCAAGGCCTCATTGCAGACCCGCAGCTTCATTTCGGCAGCGTCGTTCCAGGAAACAACCCGTGTTCTCACGCAGGCAGCGGTTGAGGGCAAGAAGGATGAACTGGTTGGCCTCAAGGAGAATGTGATCGTCGGCCGGCTGATTCCGGCGGGGACAGGTGCAGGCATGAATCGCCTGCGCGTGGCGGCGTCGTCTCGGGATGCGTCACTGCGTGTCCAGCAGCGTGAATGGCAGGAAAGCCTCATCGCCCCGCGGTCTGCGGCTGAAGAACATGCTGCCGAACTGCGTCAGCCGATTGAAGCGGATACGGGTGACGATGCCCTGGCGGCTGTCATCCATACGCCCGAAAACGTGGAGGTTGGCGGCGAATAATCAGCCTGCCGTCTTTCAGACCAGGATACCCCGCCGGAGTGATTCGGCGGGGTTTTCTGTGTCTGGGCACGCTGTTCCGTGCCGGGCACGCCCTGGTCGCCAAACACGATAACGAACAGGCATTTGCCGAAGACGGCGCCAGCGGACTATGGCATGACACGAAAGTCTCATGAAACCAAAGATCCTCACGACCATCCGTGATTACTCGCCCGGCCTTCTGGCCGCGGACGCGTTAGCAGGTGTTACGGTTGCACTGGTCGCCCTGCCGCTCAGCATAGCGATTGCCATTGCTTCGGGAGCTGCGCCCGCGGCGGGTCTGGTGACAGCCGTTGTGGCCGGTTTTCTCATTTCCGCGCTTGGCGGCAGTCGCGTTCAGATTGGCGGCCCAACCGGGGCGTTCATTGTTGTCGTATACGGTGTTGTGCACAACCACGGCATGAATGGACTGCTTGTGGCAACCCTGATGGCCGGCATCATACTGCTGCTTTCTGGCCTGTTGCGTGTCGGCAGGCTGATCAGGCATGTGCCGGAGCCGGTCATTGAAGGGTTCACGATCGGGATCGCGGTTGTCATTGCGGTGAGCCAGTTGAAGGATCTGGCCGGGATGCAGGGGCCTGCCTTGCCAGCGGAATTTGTGCCAAAGCTGCACGGTCTGTGGGCCATGCGGCCTACACTTGATCCGGTTTCGCTCTCGCTTGGCTTGGCCTGCGCGCTCGCCATACTGGTTCTACGGCGGGTGTTGCCCAAGATTCCCTGGCTCGTACTGATCATTGCCTTGGCGAGCGTGGCTGCCATGGTCGCCCTGCCAACTGTGGATACAGTTGCCCAGCGTTATGGTGAACTGCCGCGCACCCTCCCGGCGCCCCACATGCCTGTGGTGACCATCGCAAGCATGATCGACGTATTGCCCGCTGCACTCACTATTGCCTTTTTGGCCGGCATCGAGTCCCTGCTTTCGGCCATTGTGGCAGACAGAATGATTGACGGTTCTCATCGCTCAAACGCTGAGCTGATTGCCCAGGGTGTTGCCAACATCGCATCGCCATTGTTTGGCGGATTACCGGCAACCGGGGCAATCGCGCGCACTGCGACGAACGTTAACGCGGGCGGTCGCACCCCGATAGCCGGCATGATTCATGCGGTCGTGATCCTTCTTGCGATGATGGTTGCTGCACCCTTGGCCGGAGGCCTGGCACTCCCCGCGCTTGCGGCTCTCCTTATCGTGACAGCATGGACAATGAGCGAACCGCATCGCTGGCCTGAACGGCTTCGGCTTCCCAGGGCGGATCTGGCTCTCTTGCTGTTGACGGCCTTCCTCACTGTCCTTGTGGATCTGACAGTCGCGATTGGCGTGGGAACCATGATCGGTGTTGGCCTGCGCATCGCCCGTGGAGAAATCGAGCCACCCCATTGGCACACACCGTTTCGCTGGGGGGGAGGCAAATCGGAATGATCCTCAGAATGATGCATGCTGCTGCGACGTTGCGAGAGAAGGGCATATGACGGAGTCCGATCCCTGGGCCGAACTGCGTTCCGCCAAATATGCCCCGCTGCTGGCGCTGATGTGCCTCGGCATCTGGCTGAACGCTGCGGACACTCTGGTAACTGTCACGATCATGCCCAGCGTCGCTCGCGATATTGGCGGCTATGAATGGTTTGGCTGGACTGTGGCGGCATATCTGGTTGGTTCGATTGTCGCAAGCGCGAGCGCAGCCAGGCTGGCAGGAGATTTCGGCATTCGGCGCATGACTGTCCTGTTCGGGCTTGTCTATGCGGCTGGCTGCGCACTCGGGGCGGTCGCGCCCTTGATGCCTCTTTTTGTGGCGGGCCGTTTCGTTCAGGGGATTGGCGCCGGGGCCATTGTCGCGCTGTGTTATATCGCAATTCCCAGCAATTTCCCTGAACGGGTCTGGCCCGCGGTCTTTGGAGCTATTTCCGCCATCTGGGGCATCGCGACCTTGCTTGGTCCGTTGCTTGGCGGTCTTTTTGCGAGCGGGCAAATGTGGCGCCTGCTGTTCTGGCTGTTCGCGGCACAGGCGCTGATCTTCGCCGGGCTCATCCGCTGGTTCGCGGCAGCCGATGGCACGGTGAATGAAGCAAAAGGAATCCCCTTTCGCCAGCTTTCGATCCTGCTGGTGTCCGTGACGGCACTTGGAACTGCATCATTGATCAGCCAGACTGCGCTGGCCGGTGCTCTGGTTGTTGCCAGTGCTTTGGGTTTCCTCATCCTGCTTTGGGTCGACAGGGCTGCGAATGTGCGCCTTCTGCCGCGTGACGCGGGAAACCTGAACAGTGCGGCAGGGCAAGGCTATTTCATCATCTTTGCGACTGAAGCTGCCGCCATTGGCTTCAGCGTGTATGGAACCGCTTTCCTTCAGGCTATCCATGGGTTGTCGGCGTTGATTGCAGGATTCATCCTGGGGGGTATCGCGGCCGGTTGGACAGCAACTGCCTTGCTTGTGTCGCGCGGGGGCGGCAATCGCGACGCACTTTGGCTGAAGCTTGGTGTTGGCACGATTGCCGTCGGCATTGTCTTTGGCAGTTGGGCTGTGCCGCGTGCCGCGCCACTGGTGGCGGCATTTGCCATGTTGCTCCTGGGTTCCGGCTTTGGGCTGGCCTGGGCCTTTATCGCAAAAGCGATCATTGGTGGACTCGGCGAGGACGAGCGAGACGCAGGATCAACCGCTATCCCGACCGCTCAGCTGATCGGGGGCGCATTCGGGTCTGCGGGGGCAGGGGCCATGGCGGCAGTTTTGGGCTTTCGCGACGGCATTGATCCTGCCCTGGCCATTGACTCCGGGCCGCTTCTGTTTCTGATCTTCCTGCCTTTCGGACTTGCGGCATTTTTGGCTGCCTGCAGGCTTGCCCGGCATGTCTGATCAGGTGGCGTCGGGAATCGGCTTTGGCCTGTGGTTTTCATCCAGAGCGACAAAGGTGAACAGGCCTTCGGTGACCTTGATGTCCATCGCTCCGCTGTTTCGCGTTGCGACAACTTCCAGCCTGATGGCCACCGATGTGCGTCCGCGCCGGACGACCTCCCCGTATACGGAAATGACGTCCCGCACGAGAATCGGCGCAATGAACTCCATCGCATCAATGGCGACAGTGGCGCAGGCGCCCTGACAGACGCGGCTCGCAAGGATTCCCCCGGCAATGTCCATCTGCGACAGGACCCAGCCACCGAAAATATGCCCGTTCGCATTGATGTCGCGATGCTGCGGAACGACCCGCAGGATGGGTTCTCTCCCGCCACTCATTGCGAGTCGGCCGAATCGGCAAAGGGATCCAGAATCGATTCGTCGTGGCCACTTCCCGAACTCAGGAAGATCAGACCCATCAGCGCAGCCGCAAGAAGGACGGAAAAAAAGATCCCGCACGCAGTTCCAATCAGCATCGCCCAGGGCATGGGCCCGACAAGCCAACGCAAAATGACAAGCCCAATGGCCGCAGACAGCGTGGATGCGGAAGCCATCCAACCCATAAGTCTCCGGTACCTGCCCCATGCGAAGGCCGCGTAGCCGGGATCTTCGAGACTCGACGATCGAATATCCATGCTTCCCCTTGAACCGGGTCTGCAAATTCAGCAAGATGGGATGAGAAAGAGGAGGCCAGGGCCATGACGATCAGGGCAATACTCCGTTCCAAGGGCGATCAGGTACTCTCGATACGAAGCGAGGCAACGGTTGCGGATGCGGTTGCGCTTCTGGCTGAAAAGAGAATCGGCGCGCTCCCCGTAATTGATGACGGAAAGGTCGCGGGGATCTTTTCGGAACGGGACGTTCTTTACGGACTGTCGCGGGAGGGGGCGGGGATTCTTTCGCAGAAGGTTGCCGATGTGATGATTTCGCCGGCCATTACCGTGGAGCCGGACAGCCCGGTTCTAACGGCACTCTCCATGATGACCCGGCGGCGCATTCGACATTTGCCGGTTGTTGAGTCCGGGTCTGTTGTCGGCTTCGTCTCGATCGGCGATCTGGTCAAATATCGAATCGACAAGATCGAGGCAGAGGCGGCCGCCATGCGTGACTACATCCAAAGCGCGTGAACGGCCCGATTCGGGTTCTGACGCCGATTTGAGACGCGAATAATGCCTCCCGCTGTGTCTGGAGGCCGCGCTGTGCAGCCCGCGGCCCTAGATTTCCCGACAAAGTGCGCGTTCTTGAAACAAAATTGCAAGATTGGTGTTGACGGGCGGAAATGTCGCGTCTAGTGGCCCTCGTGTCGCGGCGATGAGGCAATCGCTTCCCGCCGCTTCCGCAACATGGCAGACGTCCGGTCACCCCGGTAAAAGGGGGGAACCAAAGGCGTCGGCATTTTGCGCTCTTTCTCATTGTCGGTTTAGATGAAGGGACATGTGGGCGGCGGCCCCGGGTCTGGCAACTTCAAGGTGTCAGCAGCTCGGGTAACCAATTCAAGCCGTTCCATTATACATGTCCTATCACGTATCCATTACGTAATAGATTTGTGCAGGAACGGCTCCTTGAAATGAGCGGTTTCCGGGTGGGATATTCCTCCTGCCTGAAAATCGGACATCAAACTTGAGAGTTTGATCCTGGCTCAGAACGAACGCTGGCGGCATGCCTAACACATGCAA
>CAYSCC010000086.1:0-6569 GCA_964429375.1 uncultured Chakrabartia sp. | reverse complement strand
CAAGGGGAGCAGATCGGCTACTCCAATCTGGTGGACAGTTGGCTCGGCATCGCACTGGACAAGGGCGCCCGGTTCACTGACTGGGCGCGTCGTCCACTCGACCGGCGGCAGATCGACTATGCGATCGGGGATGTCACGCATTTGTCGAACCTGTTCCCGCGAATGCTTGAACGGCTTCGCAAGACTGGCCGGGGTGGCTGGCTCGACCAGGAGATGGAACGGCTGGCCGATCCGGCAAATTATCTGAACGATCCGGAATTGGCTTGGAAACGAATCCGCGTCGTTGGGCGAAAGCCGGAAGTGCTTGGCAGGCTGAAATCGCTTGCGGCCTGGCGCGAGCGCGAGGCCCAGAACAAGAATCTTCCGCGTGGGCGCATCATCAAGGATGAAACCATGGCGGACATTGCCGCTCATCCCCCCCGTGGGCAGGCGGACCTCGCAAAAGTCCGGGGCCTCTCGCCGGCTTGGGCCAGCAACGATATCGGCGGCCGCCTGATGGCGATCCTGGCTGCAGCCGAGCCGCTCCGGCCGGATGAAATGCCGCCACGAGATGACAAGAAGCCCGGACTTGGCAAGGAAGGCGCACTGGTGGCCGACCTTTTGAAACTGCTGCTCAAGATTCGGGCGCGTGAAATCAGTGTCGCGGCACGCCTTCTGGCTCGTTCAGAGGAACTGGAACTCCTTGCGGCTGGCCAGCGAACCGGCCTCCCGATGCTGGAGGACTGGCGCTTCGATCAGTTTGGGCGGGATGCGTTGGCTCTTGTCGAGGGCAAACTGGCCTTCGCGGTCGTCGATGGAAAACTCTCCATGACACGCACCGGAGACGCATGAGCCGCGCGCCCAGCAGCTTTGAAAATAATCAAGGCTTTTGAATCTCTGCGCTTTTGCCCAAGGAGGCGGCAAGCTGGCGCAGGCGTCGCTCAACGGCGTCGCCCAAAAGGAGTTCGACATCTCCCTTGATTGTCAGCACCAACTTCGCATCGCCAAGTGATACGCTGGATTGCTTCAAGGGAGCCGCAACGCCACCGCTCAGCCGCTGCGCCAGACGAATCGCAAGCCCCCATTGCTGCGCGCGTTTCAGATCATCTTCGGACGCGAGCTTTTGCACGATGGCAGGCCGTTCCTGCCCGCCCCCAAAGGCAGAGAAAAGCGTCTGCCCAATCATCGCCCGGCCCCGCGCGTCGATCCCAAGCCAATTCCCGTGAAGCGCCACTTCAAGCCCCCGCTCGGCCCGAAAATCGGGATTCGCCGCCCAACCTATGTCACCCAGCAGGCACGCAGCCAGCCTCAACCTTCGGTCGGCAGGCGGGTCCTGCGTGAAGAGGGGCGCAATCCAGCGATTGAGCAAATCGCCATGTTCGGGAAAACGTCCATGCAAATCGCCGTCCCAACGCGCAGCTTCCAGCAAGGGATCAAGTGCCTTTTCTTCATCTGGCAGCTGACGAAAATGCAGGCCTTCACGCAGCCCGGTCGTGGACACAACATAGGCACTTGGCTGAAGGAGTCGCCCGATTTCCCGAAGCAGGGCTGCAGCGTCAACCATCGAAGGGTATCGCGCACCCGTAACAATATTTTTTTCTTTCAGAAGGTTACGATCGAGTCTTGCCACCGCCCGAACAAGGGTCGCCGGCGCAGTCGACGGCATAGAATATTGATGAAGGATCGGCAGCGGATAGCGCGTAAGATACATATGGATCCTGCCGAGCGAGCGCCAGGACCCCCCAACCAGGTAGAATGGCAATCCCTTGCCAAAATCCATCCAGCCGCCCGGCTTCAGAAGGCGCTTCACCTGCTTGCGCAACTCCCCCTGCCCGCGCTCGCGGATCGCAGAAAGCCGCAACACCCCAAGTGGAAAAGACTCGCGTTCAAGCACCCTGCCACCTTCAACGCGGGCCAGTTCGAGACTCCCGCCCCCCAGATCGCCGACAATGCCATGTGCATCGCCTGTCCCCGCAATGACGCCGTAGCCAGCCGCTTCGGCTTCTTCATCGCCAGACAGGAGGCGGACAGACAGCCCAAGCGCACGGATTGAGTCCAGAAAGCCGGGGCCGTTGCTGGCCTGCCGTACCGCAGCCGTGGCGACCGTTGTCGGCTCGGGAACCCCCATGAGCGAGGAGAGGTAGCGGAATCTTGCCAGCGAATGGAGCGTTGTCTCCATCGCCCCTTCATCAAGCAGGCCTGTGGCCACGACCTCACGCCCCAGGCCGGCCATGACCTTTTCATTGAAGAGCACAGACGGCGCACGGGGTACGCCACTGAACACCACAAGCCGAACTGAATTGGAGCCGATATCGATGACGGCGTGCCGGCCCGCTCCGCCTACTTTTTCCTGTAGAAGCGCAATTTCGGCACCGCCGCTGCCTTGTCGAGCGCGGCCCCCCGCCCCGAAAGCGACGGGTTCGTCATGAAATACCGGTGGAGATTGAATGGTTTTTCTCCATGCGCAATGCGAACATATCGGCCGTCGGGCTGCAGTTCCCAGCTTTGCTCATTATCGAGCAGGTTGGCAACCATGACCTGATCCAGAACCTGGTCATGCACCGTCGAATTCTCGATCGGCAACATATATTCGACCCGGCGATCGAAGTTGCGCTGCATCCAGTCCGCAGAAGAAATATAGACCTTGGCCTTGTCGTTCGGCAAGGCTGCCCCGTTGCCGAACGCCCAGATGCGGCTGTGCTCGAGAAAACGTCCGACAACCGATTTGACGCGAATATTTTCGGAAAGCCCGGGCACACCCGGTCTGAGGCAGCATATTCCCCGCACGATCAGGTCGATGGGAACTCCGGCCGCGCTTGCTTCGTAGAGCTTTTCGATCATCGCCGGATCAACCAGCGAATTGAACTTCGCCCATATGCCGGATTTCTTTCCAGCGCGTTCGTTCGCGATTTCCCCGTCGATCAGCTCAAATAGCGAAGACCTGAGGTTTCTCGGGCTCATGCTGAGCATTTCGAGCTTGGATGGCTCTACATAGCCGGTGATGTAGTTGAAAATCTGCGCGGCATCGCGTCCTGCGCGAGGATCAGCGGTGAAGAAGCTCAGGTCGGTATAGATTCTGGCCGTTACAGGATGGTAGTTGCCCGTTCCAAAGTGGCAGTACGTTCTGTATTTCCCGTTTTCGCGCCGGACGACCATCGAAATCTTGGCATGGGTCTTCCAGTCAATGAAGCCATAGACGACCTGAACCCCGGCCCGTTCAAGCTGATTGGCCCAAAGCAGGTTCTGTTCTTCATCGAACCGCGCCTTCAGCTCCACAACCGCCGTAACCGATTTTCCTGCCTCTGCCGCATCAATCAGGGCCCGAATGACCGCAGACTGCTTGCCGGCGCGATAGAGCGTCTGCTTGATGGCAACGACATCCGGATCAGCGGCAGCCTGACTGAGGAATGCAAGAACCACATCAAAAGCTTCATAGGGGTGATGGACGAGAATATCCTTCGCCGAGATCGCGGCAAAGCAATCCCCGTCATGCTCCCGAATGCGCTCCGGGAAACGGGGCGTATAGGGCGTGAACTTCAGGTCCGGGCGATCTTCATCGACCAGCTGCGCAAGGTCCCCTATGCCAAGAAAACCGCCGGTTTCCGAAATAATGGCGTCGTTCCCGCCGAATTCGTTCTTCACGACCGCTTCCAGTTGATCCGGCATGCCGGTTTCAACTTCCAGCCTAATCACCCTCCCCCTTCGGCGACGCTTGATGGCGCTGCGGAAATAGCGCACCAGGTCTTCCGCTTCCTCCTCGATTTCGATGTCGCTGTCCCGAATGATGCGGAAAGCCCCGGCACCAAGCACTTCATATCCGGGAAAGAGAAGACCGGTGAAGCGCCGCAACAAGGTTTCCATCGTCACATATCGCGCCTTGCGGCCGGGAATGCGGACGAATCGCGGCAGCGATGCCGGAATCATGACAAGCTCGCGAATCGGCTCACCATCGGACAGGCGCTTGAGGTCCAGCAGCAGGCTCAGGCCCTGATTGGGTATGAATGGAAAAGGATGCGCCGGATCGAGGGCCTGCGGCGTAAGCACTGGAAAAATCTGATCGCGGAAATGGCGTTCCAACGCCGCAGCGACGTCACCCTGAATGGCGTCTTCTTCCAGCACGCTGATCCCGGACTCATTAAGTTCGGACGCGAGCCGGGCCCATTGGGCCTGCTGAGCTGCCATCAATGCATCGGCATCGCGCGCAATGGCATCAAGCTGCTGGCTTGGAGTCATTCCATCTACGCTACGTTCCTCAATATGCTGTAATTGCTGGCCTTTCAGTCCCGCGACCCTGACCATGAAGAACTCATCGAGATTGGTTCCGGATATCGAGAGAAAGCGAAGCCGTTCAAGCAGCGGGTGCGCCTGGTTCAGCGATTCCTCGAGAACTCTCTGGTTGAAGGCAAGCCAGCTCAATTCCCGGTTGAAATACCGCCCGGCGGAGTCGACGGCCGCAGGTGCGGCTGTTTTTTCCTTTTCGCGCTTGTCCACATCGTTGAGCATGGTCGACCTAGTCTGCCTCATCCATAAGGTGCTGTTCTTCTAGAACGGCACGTGCCAACCGCGTTGTAACAGCACGATGTTGCGAAAGTGCGACAGTATCAATCGCATCGACAATCCGCATCAGCGCAATGTAACTGCGCTCGATCCGGCTGGCGATGTACGTGGTCGTTTCGGGCGTGATCTGCAAACCTCGCCGCGCGAACTGCTTTTCAAGCAGCATCCTTGCCAGAGTATCGTCCGGCTCTCCGATCGTGAAAACCGGCGTAGCAGCCAATCGCGACGCGAGATCGGGAAGTCGGACCTTCCAGACGGGTGGCGGCGAAAGCGCAACGAGCAAAAGTGGCTTGCGTTCCTCCTGAGCCAGGTTCCAGCGATGAAAAAGGTCTGCTTCCCTGTGCTGTTCGGCATCATCAATGAATGTTCCGCCGGTCTTTGCCGCGAAGATGCGACCGAGGAGCGACCGTCCCGACTTTCTTGGCCCGGTCAGCATGGCAGATCGAACCGGCCAGCTTCCAGGCCGGTCAATCCCGTCAACGGCAGCGCGATTGGCAGCGGTGACGATAAAGCTTTCCGCGTCTTCGGGCGCTGGCCAATCGAACGGCAGGGCAATCTGCGACATGCAGCTACCGACTTATGCGGAGCGCGCCGCCACCTTCCTGCACGCGGAAGCCCCTCGCCGCCAGCGCCGCCTTGAGGGATGCAATATCGCCGGCATAGGCGACGCGCATGATGGAAATGCCGCCCAGCGCAAGGCTGCCTGTAGATGCAGAGCGGACACCCGCGATTCCCCGAATTGCAGCCTCCATGCTGCCGACCGATGCAACATCAGGCGTCTCATACTGGACGCTGATTGTCGATGTTCCGGCCGCAGCGGCGCCAGCATCGTCCGTCGCCGTCATATCCGTTCCGTCCAGTCCCGGTGCTTCTTCGGGCAACAACGCATCTTCCTCGACCGGTTGTTCGATCACGAGCGATGAATCGGGCCGAAGGCGCCCATCGGCCAGAGCCTGAGCGAACATCTGGTCCATCCTGCGGACGCCTTCATCCATCATCTGAGGAATCCCGGCGCTTGAACCCACGCGCAGCACAAATGTCGACAATGGCCTGTTGTCCGGGCCAAATCTGGCCGAGAAATGACCGATCACAGGCCCGCCGGGCCACATGCGTTCAAGCCGGACCTGCGGTACAAGCACATCGGCGGCGCCATATTGGTCAAGCAGCATGCGCCACCAACGCCGACCTGGTCGCCCGGTCTGCCCATAGTTGAGGAGAAGCGGGTCAGCCCCGGTTCCACTCGGCCTTACATAGTCAATGGAACTCCCGCCCGTCCGGAAGCGGGCCCAGGCTTTCTGCCATTCGGTGCGGGTTTCGAAGCTTTGCGGCGTCCCGCCTGACCACTGCACCGGAATGACCAGCAGAGGAGCAGACCGAATCGTGGTTCCACTCACGCCGAGAATCTGGCCGGCGCGAACGCGGTCGAACAGGACCCCCAAAGTTGCGATATATCGGTTTGGACTGACCTGTTCCTTGTCAACCACGATACCGGCCACGATCGAATCGAGCGCCGAATCGCTCAGCCCCGGTGCCGGCCCACCATGGACATTGTTCCACAGCAGGCGCCAACCCTGTCGCTGGGCCTCTCGCCAGCCACCGTAGCGCGCGGCGTCCGCTGTCTTTGCGGCTACATCGACCTTTATGCCGGAGACTTCAAAGTCCGAAGAGCTGTCAATCGGCGCAACGCCGCGCTCTCCGCCGTCAATCTGGGCAATGACGGCGGCACCAAGCCCTGCCAGCCCCAACGCCAGAGCGATTGGAACCGGTCGCAAAAAGCGGGAAAAATCATTCACAGCCCCCTTTTGGCGATGGAATCGTGGAATTCCAAGCACGTTGTCGATACGGGGGGCGTGATGACTCAGAGACATAATCAGGACGAGCCCTATACCTATGCCCAAGCGGGGGTTTCAATCTCTGCCGGAAATGCGCTTGTACGCGCCATCGCTCCGCTCGCGAGGTCTACACGGCGGGCGGGCGCAGACGCAGATCTTGGCGGATTTGGCGGCTTTTTCGATTTGAAGGCTGCGGGTTTT
>CAYSCC010000085.1:0-6669 GCA_964429375.1 uncultured Chakrabartia sp. | reverse complement strand
TGTTTTGGCGTTCTACAACGAAGCGCTGGTGAACCGTAGGCCGCAGCAGGCGTTTGAACAGTTTGTGGCGATCGACTTTGTCGAGCACAAACCTGACGTTCCGGATGGCACGCGTGATGGCGCTGTGGCTTTCCTTGCCCAACTGATGGATGACCTTCCCCAGGCCCGCTGGGACGTGGTTCGTACAATTGTCGAAGGGCAGATGGTCTTTCTCCACGCACGATTTACGCCAGCGCCCGGGGCTGGGCACTATGCCATTGCGGACGTATTCAGGCTGCACGACTGCAAGATTGTCGAGCATTGGGATGTCGTGGGGCCGCCATCCGGTGACGCCCGCAACCCGCACAGCCGCTTTTAGGCGGGCATGAGCGGGGCGAGGTGAGTCACGCTGCTCCTGCCCCGTCCGTGGTCATGCAAACCCGTGTTCGGCAGGGATGGCAGACGGCGGGCCATCCGGCATCGCAATCAGGTCTTCGCTTGTTGCGCCGGCTCTGTACCGCGCGAGCAAATCTTCAGGGTCAATGACGACACCAATCGGATTTGCAGCAAAGGCAGCACTCTCCATATAGGCAATCGCATCTTCAAGCGTTCCGCAATCGACCTGCAATTCCATGCGGTTGCCGTCCGGGTCCCTGTAATACATGGACAGGGTGGTGCCATGATGGATCGGCCAATAGGGCGTGATGCCGGCCGATTTCATCCGGGCATAGGTCTCCAGAAGGTCGCCGATCCCGGCATAGGTATAGGCAACATGATTGACGCCAATCGTGCCGCGTCCATCGCTGCCACCCGGGTTCAGGACATCGAGGTTCGCAAAGGCAAACCGGTGATGCTCATCATCATAGGTCATGAAGGCGAGCGCAGGATCGCGGTGCACGACCCGGGCTTCGAACACCATTTCGTACCATGCGATCATCGCGTCGTATTGCCGCGTCTGATACACCACATGGGCAAACTTGACTGGCTTGGCCATGGCTTTCCTCCCCCTTTGCGCGTCCTGACGAGTCGCCCGCACATCCTATGAGTGTCAGGCGAAGGTGCAAGTGTCGTGCGCGCTTGCGGCCAGCCGCCGCGCGGGGCATGATCGGTGGATGCGTATGTCCCTTTCCGGCTCTTGCCTGACCTTGTTTGCCCTGTTTGCTCTGACATGGACCGCACCGGCCGCGGCGAACACTCTTGTTGATAATGTGAACGGCATCACGCTCGATGAAGCGGGGCATATTGTCCGCTTTTCCGGGCTGGTGATGGGCAATGACGGAAAGGTCGTACGTTTGGTCACAGCGCCCGCGCCCGTGCCGGATCAGGACCGGAAGGCGCGCAAGGGGCAGGAGCCCGTAGCGCCGGATCGGGTGGACTATCGGATCGATGGCAAGGGGAAGACCATGCTTCCCGGCCTGATTGACGCCCATGGGCATGTCATGAAACTGGGGTTCCAGGCCCTGACGCTTGACCTGTCCGATACCCGTTCGCTTGCCGAAGCACAGGCAAAGATCGCTGCTTATGTGCGGGATCATGGCAATCGGCGCTGGATTATCGGGCGCGGCTGGAACCAGGAAAGATGGGGCTTGGGGCGGTTCCCGACGGCAGCGGAACTGGATGCGGTTGTTGCGGACAAGCCGGTCTGGCTGGAGCGCGTTGACAGCCATGCCGGCTGGGCGAACAGCGCAGCCATGGCCGAAGCAGGGATCACTGTGCGCTCCGTTGCGCCGCCGGGCGGCCGGATCGAAATGGCGGGTGGAAAGCCCATCGGCATCTTCGTCGATGCCGCAATGCAGATGATTGAGAAGGTCGTCCCTGTGCCGCTGGCGCGAGAACGCGATCAGGCCCTCATCAAGGCGCAGGACATGCTGCTGGCACGCGGGATCACGGCCATTGCGGATATGGGAACCAGCCTTGAGGATTGGTCCAGCTTCCGGCGCGCCGGGGATGGGGGCTGGCTCAATGTGCGGATCTTTGCCTATTCCGAAGGGCTCGACCCCATTCTCGTGATCGGTGCGAATGCGCCTACGCCCTGGCTGTATGGAGACAGGCTGAGGATGGGCGGAGTGAAGCTTTACGCGGATGGTGCACTTGGATCGCGGGGTGCCTGGCTGAAATCGCCCTATGCCGATGCGCCGGGCAATCGCGGATTGCAGTTCGTCGAGGACACGAAGCTCAGGAACATCATGAGCCGCGCTGCATTGGATGGGTATCAGATCGCGGTTCATGCGATCGGCGATGCAGCCAACGCACAGGTGCTTGATGCCTTTTCCGAACTGCAAACCACCTACAAGGGGGATCGTCGATGGCGCATCGAACATGCGCAGATTCTGGACCCGCTTGATATTCCCCGGTTTGCGCCGCTGGGTGTGATCGCATCGATGCAACCGGTTCACCAGACGAGTGACCGGCACATGGCCGAAGTGCGGCTCGATCCTGCGCGGCTCAAGGGTGCCTACGCGTGGAAGAGCCTCTTGGCGAGTGGCGCGCGCCTTGCCTTTGGCTCGGACGCACCGGTTGAAGTCCCGGATGTCTTTGCCGGACTTGCTGCTGCGATCACGCGTGAAGATGCAGCGGGCGAACCTTTTGGCGGGTGGCAACCGCAGGAACGGATTTCGCGGGAGGATGCGATTGCCGGATACACGACCGGGGCCGCCTTCGCTTCCTTCGCTGAGACACGGATCGGGAGACTGGCGCCCGGGCTATGGGCCGATTTCATCCTCATCGATCGCGATCCGTTGCTGACAACCCCGGCCGATTTGCGCGGAACGAAGGTTCTGGAAACCTGGGTCGCAGGGCGAAAGCTCTTCTCGCGGCCTAATTGACCAGTGCCGTCAGAGTTCCCGTGGTCAGCACCTGCGGCAGCTCAACCGGTTGGCCTGTGCCTTTTGGATACCAGAGGTAAAGCGGCACGCCGGATCGGCCGTGCGCTTCGAGGAAGCGGGTGATGGCCGGATCGCCATTCGTCCAGTCCCCCGCCATCACGGTCACGCCGCCCTTTGCAAAAGCGGCCCGGGTTTCTGCGCGATCTATGGCAGCCCGTTCGTTGACCTTGCAGGTCAGGCACCAGTCGGCCGTGAAGTAGAGGAAGACAGGCGTACCCGCCCCGCGCAGGGAGTCCAGCCTGGCCTCGGAAAATGGCTCTGCATCAAGGGCGGCTGAATGGGCGGGCCGGAGCGTGAACAGGAAGGGCATGGCATAGGCCGCACCCGCCGACGCCACAGCAAAGCCCGCCAGAGCCGCAGCGCCCAAAGGCTGTCGACGCCCGGCACTCCATCCAATGAGCGCAATGAGCATCAGACCGGCGAGGCCAATGTTCAGGCCCGTCTGACCTGTTTGTCGCCAGAGTAGCCACAGCAGCGCAGCAACGGTCAGCGCCATCGGGATGGCCAGAAGCTTCTGGAACGTTGCCATCCAGGCCCCCGGCTTGGGAACCAGTCTCCGCATGGCTGGCACGAAGCCGAGGCCAAGGAAGGGCAGGGCAAGGCCAAGACCGAGGCCGGCAAATATGGCCAGCGCGGCGGGCACAGGAAGCACAAGGGCAGCGCCAAGGGCGGCAGCCATGAATGGTCCGGTACAAGGCGTTGCGACAAAGGCTGCAAGGGCGCCTGTCCAGAATGCGCCGGCCACTCCCCCGCGCGATGCCAATGCGTCTCCGCCCCCAAAGCTGCGCAAATGAAACAGTCCAAGCAGGTTCAGGGTAATTGCGGTGGACAGCAAGGTCAGGAACAGAATCACCCGGGGGTCCTGCAACTGGAAGGCCCACCCGACTTCGGTACCGCCGGCACGCAGGGCCAGCAGTGCGCCCCCCAATGCGAGACAGGTCGAGATGACACCCGCGGCATAGGCCAGCGCATCGCGACGCGCCTCTTTTTCATCGCTGCTGCCGGCCCGCGCAAGGCTGATCGCCTTGAGGCTTATGACGGGAAAGACGCACGGCATGACATTGAGGATCAGCCCGCCCAGAATTGCCCCTGCAAGCGCAAGCACAATGGTCAAAGCGCTATTATTGTCGTGAACCTGAGGCACAGGGCCGGGCAGGGCTGAAACGGTCAGTCCTTCGCCCTTGCCCAGAGCCACGACGCCTTCAAGGGTCTTGGGCGTGACAAAGCCAAAGGACGCTTTCGCCGCTTCGATTACGAGCATGTCGCCTGCGCGACTGGCCTTCTGCGGTGCGGCATAGTTCAGTGCATCCCCGGTTGTCGCAAAGAACCAGGGGTCCGGCGCAGGTCGGCTGGCAGGATAGGGAATGCCAATACGGATCACCGGGCCTGCAACCTGGAAATGGGCAGGGCTGCCTAATGGTCTGGGCAGTTTCATTCGCCAGTGATCGAACTGGGCCCTGTCTGCCATCCCGATTGTGCCCTCGCCGACGGTCAGGCTCAGCGCGAGATCATCATGTTCAGGCACGCAGATCTTGTCCGTGCAGGCGAGCCGGTCAATCGACACGCGGATCGGCAGCGGTGTTCCTTTGGGAAGAGAGTCCGAAACTTTCAGTGTACCAAGAAGAGCATGCTCCGAATTGAAGACGTGGTTCATCAGCCCGGCGATCAGGAGCCGCTCCGGGACGGGATACCGCAACGCCGAGACGGTGACGCCGTCCGGCAAGGTCCAGCGGACCTGGGCCGACAGACCTGCATCTCCCGGATTCTGCCAATAACCGTGCCAGCCCGGTTGTGGCTGCATCCGGATGGCGATTGCAACGGGTTTTCCGGGTGCTGCCGTTGCGGATTCAGCCACGAGCGATGCGCGGATGTGGTTCCCTGCAAAGGCGGGAGAGGCACAGGCACCGGCAAGCAAGATCAGGCTCATCAGGCTGCAACGAAGCCAGTCCATCGAAAATCCTTGTTGCATAACAGGCAGCGCTATAGCCTGTTTCGTCTCAACACAAAGCGGAGTTAAGGGGTGAGGAAAATCCTTTTGGCCGGAGCCATGCTGGCACTGCTGGCGGCAGGATCAAATGCCGGCGCGAACGAGGCAGCGGGGCGGCCAGCCGGGCCAGGCAGTACCGTGAAGCCCAAGCTGATTGTGGCCATAGCGGTGGACCAGTTTTCGGCCGACCTCTTCAATGAATATCGCGGCCGGTTGCGCGGGGGGCTCGCAAGGCTGGGCCAAGGGGTTGTTTTTGCCAGAGGCCACCAAAGCCATGCTGCCACGGAGACGTGCCCGGGCCATTCGACGATCCTGACCGGAAGCCGGCCTGCACGGTCCGGCATTATTGCCAACGATTGGCAGAACCCGCAGTTGCCGAGGGCGGACGCGTCGGGAAAGCCTGCCTATGACGTGTATTGCGCCGAAGATGAAAGCCAGCCCGGCAGCTCGGCTGCCAACTACACAGTGTCGTCGCATCACCTGAAAGTTCCCACGTTGGGAGACAGAATGAAGGCAGCCAATCCCGGAACGCGAGTCGTGGCGGTCTCCGGCAAGGATCGAGCGGCGGTCATGATGGGCGGGCATCATGCCGACCTTGGGATCTGGTGGGACGGCAAGGGTTTCACGAGTTACAAGGCAATGATTTCAAGCCTTCCGCCCGGACTTGCAGCCGTGAATGCGCGTGCCGCCGCCGCGATTGCCCGGCCAGCACCTGTGCGCCTGCCTGCCGATTGTGCCGGGCGGGAACGCGAGATCGCCATTTCATCTTCAATGAAGATCGGGCGGCTTGGCCAGCGCAAGGCAGGAGATGAGCGAAGCTGGCGCGCCACGCCCGAATTCGATGCTCTGACGCTTGATGCGGCCATGGTCGCGTTCGATGCCCTGGGGCTTGGCCGGGGCAGCGCCACGGATGTGCTTGCTGTCAGCTTCTCGGCAACAGACTATGTCGGCCATGGCTATGGGACCGAGGGCCCGGAAATGTGCGCGCAGATTCACGCGCTTGATGCAACGCTGGGCCGGATGTTCGCCCTGCTCGACAAAACGAAGATCCCCTATGCCGTTGTCCTCACTGCGGATCATGGCGGTCATGATGCGCCGGAGCGTAACCGTGAAGATGGCTTGCCAGTGGCGCAGCGTGTTGATCCGGCGCTCTCTGCAAAGGCTGTTGGTCAGGCCCTGGCTGGGCGCTTTGGACTTGCCGAGAACGCCCTGCTTGGACGGTCGGCATTCGGCGACATCTATCTGTCGCCTGCGGTACCCGCTGATCGGCGCGCTGATGTGCTCCAGGCCGCAGTCCAGACCTATCGGCAGCACCCGCAGGTTGCCGCTGTCTTTACCGCTGGTGAGATTTCCGCAGCGCCCGCTCCGGGCGGCCCAGTCGATGAATGGTCGTTGCTTGATCGGGTCAAGGCCAGTTTTGACCCATCGCGATCCGGAGATTTCGTCGTGCTCCTGAAGCCCTTTGTGACGCCAATCCCGGCTGGCCTGCCCGGATTTGTCGCAACACATGGATCCCCTTGGGGGTATGATCGCCGGGTTCCGATCCTGTTCTGGTGGAAGGGTATCGCTGGCTTCGAACAGCCCAATGCCGTCGAAACGGTTGACATCCTTCCAACCTTGGGGAGCCTTGTAGGCCTTGATGTTCCGGCGTCCCAAATTGACGGCCGCTGCCTCGATCTGCTGGCCGGGCCTGACAGCAACTGCCGGTGAGGGGGATGCCGGGGCAACTTGTTCCGGGACAAAAAGGGGGCTAGCCTCAGCAGATACGGAACGAGTCCCACAAAAGCCTTGAAGGCGGGATCGAGGGCTTCCTTGAAG
>CAYSCC010000084.1:0-6702 GCA_964429375.1 uncultured Chakrabartia sp. | reverse complement strand
CCTTGAAGCACAAGCGGCTCAAGCGCCTGGCGTTGCAGAAACCTGGGCGCGGCTGGGCATGGGGCATGTGTCCAGAGGCAACTATGCTGAAGCTGTCGTCGCCTATGCACGCGCCGTTCAAATTGAGCCCAAAACGGCACAGCTCTGGTCAGCACTTGGTGAAGCACAAGTCTTGGCCAGCTCTGGCAGTTTTCCTGATGATGCGAGAGCTTCATTTGAACGGGCATTGACCATTGATGCCAAGGACCCTCGCGCACGTTATTTTCTGGGCGTGGCACAGGATATGGCGGGCGACCATCAAGGTGCGATCAGGGCATGGCTTGCTTTGCTGGAAGACACGCCGCCCGGCGCACCCTGGGAGCATGATGTTCGCCGCCTGATCGAGGTCGTCGGTGCGAAGGAAGGGATCCAGGTGCAGGATCGACTTTCGGCAATAGATCGCCGCATGAAACAGCAAGGCTCTGCGATTGCCACTGCAGCGATTCCGGGGCCGAGCCTGCAACAGATGCAGGCTGCACGCACAATTCCAAAAGGCCAGCAGGATGCCATGGTCCAGTCAATGGTCACTGGCCTTGAGAGCAAGCTGGCGTCCGATCCGAGGAATCTGAACGGATGGATCATGCTCATGCGAAGCCGCGCGACACTCGGTGAAGCGGCCAAGGCATCTGTCGCTTATACCAATGCGAAAAAGGCTTTCGTCGGTAACCAACCGGCGCTTGAGCAGCTCGCCTCTGCGGCGGCAGCCCTCGACATCAGGTGATGGTCCAGGATTCCATCAACTGTTCCAGCCGGTCTGATGTGACAGCTTCGGAACACAGGAAGCCCTGGTAGTAATTGCAGCCTTCGCGAGCAAGCAGGGACAACTGCTCTTCCGTCTCGACGCCTTCCGCAATGACCGCCAGCCCAAGGGCGCGAGCCATGTCAATCACACCGCGCACCACGATGCGGTCGCGCGTCGAGCCTGCAATGTCCTGCGCGAGCCGGCTGTCAATTTTCAGATAGTCGAGCGGAAGGGCCTTCAGATAGGCAAGACTGGAATAACCGGTCCCGAAATCATCAATGGCTACTCGGCATCCACCGGCGCGAAGTTCAGCCAACAGCGTTGCGGCTGGCCCCAGGTCCCGGATCAAACCGCTTTCGGTGATTTCGACGGTCAGTCGCTGGCGGGCAAAACCACTCTTGTCGACCATTGCAAGGAATCTGGCAGCAAAATCCTTTGATCCGATATCTCCCGCAGTCACATTCACTGACATGCGAAGCTCAGCCAGCTGATTTGGCCAGTGCGTAGCAATTCGTGGCGCACGTTTCTGGATATGGGCAGAAAGCGGATCCAGATAGTCCGATTGTTCGGCAACGGCGAAAAGGGTTGATGCGCCAAGCTCCCCATGTTCGGGATGGCGCCAACGCGCCAGTGCTTCAACTCCAACGATCCTTCCCGTTGTAATGGAGACTTGCGGTTGAAAGAGAATGTCAATTTCATCGCGATCCAGTGCGCGCCTCAGGTCGGCCTGCAAGGCCTGGTCACGCGCAGCGATTTCGTGCTTTTCCTGCGAAACCATCAGGACCTTGCCCTCGGTAGAGATCTTGGCTTCTGCCAGCGCGCCACTTGCCCTGCGCAGCAAGTCGCTGGCCCCCTCGCCGTCGTCGCGACTTTCAACAATGCCGACCCGGCTGGACAGCGCAATCAGGTGGGCCCCGGTAAGCTGGGGCCTTTCGACCTGAGCTGCCAGTTGTTCGGCCAGAAGGACAATGCGATCGACATCAACTGTTCCTTCGATCCCGATAATGAACTCTGCACCCGCAGTGCGGGCGACGATGGATCGCTTGCCGCCAAGTTCGCTGACGAGCGGACCAATCTGCCGGGCAATTGATTGAAGAAGCGCATCGCCGGTGTCTCTGCCAAACGCGGCATTGATCATCTCGAAGCGTGTGATGTGAAACAGGAGAACGTAGAATTTGTCTCCTCCAAGGCGCACTTCAATCCATCGCCTTGCAGCTGCAGCATCACGCAGCCCCGTAAGGGTGTCCCGCCCGCCCCGGGCCACGGTTTCCGCATCGTGATCCAGACGTTCGATGGTACCGAAAAGCAGGCCACGGGCTCGGTCGATGCGCAAATGCTGCGCAACTCTCTCCTCTTCATTGACGCTTTCGCCCAGCTTGTGGGTGAATGCCGTGGGCTTTCCATCCTTCAGGATCCGGCGAATCGCCATTCGACCGGACAGCCGATCTTCGCCCTTTAATCTTCGCAGCAGCACATGGGCGCCGACATCGCGCGATTCGGCTCCAAGATGCCGTCGCAGTGCTTCGCTGATGGATGCGCGACCGGTCAGAATGTTGACCTGCCAGGCGAGCACGCCATCAACGTCGATCTCCCGCCTGCGTTGGATCGCATGAAGCCCTCCGGCAAGGCGAACGGCATGGCGTTCGGCAAAACGCAATGTCTGGAGCAGCTCCTGCTCCTTGAACGGGCTCGCAAGGTAGTGAGTCGCTCCTGCCTCAAAAAGTGCGTCGAGCCGATCAACATCATTTCTTGAAACAAGCACAAGCAAGGACGCCGCGTTGATTTCCACAGCATCCGCGAGGGACCGGACAGCGGCAAGACCATCATCAAAGGCTCCGCGGGCATCGACGACAGCTACCATTGAAGAACTGGCGAGGAAGCGCTGCTCTGCATTGTCGGCGCGCCGGGCAGCAATCGCCTGCCAGCCGGCAAGGGAGACAGCCGAAGCAAGTTCATCTCGATGGCGGAAAGACAGGACAAAAAGGGGCGATTCAGCCGCGCTGGTCTGCGTCGCCTTCAGGCTTTCGGGAGTGTCGCCATGCCCCATGTATGGTTGATAGCTTGCCGAACGCCACAGGCCAACTCCCCAATATGCTTGCTCCACGCCCGCTCTCGGCCTAGCACCATGTCATGAGCTCAGAGTTACCCGTGTTGAACGATCAGTTCGGGCGCCGGATCAGCTATGTCAGGCTTTCGCTGACCGATCGCTGTGACATGCGCTGCCGTTACTGCATGGCCGAAACCATGGAGTTCCTTCCACGCTCCGAAATCCTGAGCCATGAGGAAATCGGAGTCCTGGCTCGAGCGTTTGTGGCGCGCGGCGTGACTCGAATCCGGCTGACAGGTGGAGAGCCGTTGGCGAGGCGAGGCGCAGTGGAGGTTGCGCGTGATATTGGGCAGTTGATTGGAAACGGCCTCCAGGAACTGACCCTGACAACCAATGCCACGCGCCTGAGGGAACATGCAGCTGGATTGCGAGACGCAGGCGTCGAACGCATCAACATCAGCCTCGACACTCGTGATCCCGAAAAATTTGTGCATATCACGCGCTTGGGGAACCTTTCGCGCGTGCTGGACGGAATTGCTGCCGCCAGGGAGGTTGGCTTCCGGGTCAAGATCAACATGGTTGCCCTGAAAGGGCTGAATGATCAGGAAATCCTGCCCATGCTCGAATGGTGCGCTTCGCAGGGCTTTGACCTGTCGTTGATCGAAACCATGCCGCTCGGGATGATTGAGGAAGACCGCACGGATCGTTTCCTTCCCCTCACTCAGGTCCAGGAAGATATCGCTGGTCGATACACGCTCATACCAAGCGCGCATCGCACGGGAGGACCTGCACGGTACTGGCAAGTGCAGGATCTAGGAATTCGCGTCGGATTTATCTCGCCACTCACGGCCAATTTCTGCGAAGGATGCAATCGCATTCGCGTGTCTGCATCTGGCCAGCTCTATATGTGCCTTGGGCACGAAGACAATGTTGACCTCCGGGCCGCCCTTCGATCCGGAAATCCAGAAGCAGTTGATCAGGCTGTTGATCTTGCGATGGGCCGAAAGCCGCGCAGGCATAACTTTGATCTCTCCACGCCCGCCACCGCGCGCCACATGAGTGCGACCGGCGGATGAGTGCTCCGCACAAATGGGCACTGCTAGCATCTCCGACTGAGGAAGCTCAGTCTGCAGCGCAAGCCTTGCGCGCGCAGCGGGATTGGGTTGACGTAGCAGAAGCAGAACTTGTGATTGCGCTGGGCGGCGACGGTTTCATGCTCCAGGTGCAGCATTCGATGCTTGAGGATGCTCGAATTGTTCCGGTCTTTGGCATGAACCTTGGCACCGTCGGCTTCTTGATGAATGAATGGCGCCCCAATGGGCTCGATGAACGCATTGCGAAGGCCAAGCGGTTCAGCGTCTCGCCCCTTCGCATGGACGCGGAAACCATCGACGGCGATCGGATTACATTGCCAGCCATCAACGAGGTATCCTTGCTGCGCGAAACCCGCCAGACCGCAAAGCTTGAGGTGTCCCTGAATGATCGCGTTGTCATGGAAGAACTGGTCTGCGATGGTGTGCTTGTGTCCACTCCCGCAGGGTCGACCGCCTACAACCTGTCTGCGCAAGGGCCAATCCTTCCCCTCGGTTCAGGCCTGCTGGCGTTGACTCCGATCAGTCCCTTTCGGCCTCGCCGCTGGCGCGGAGCCATTCTTCCGGAATCAGCCAGCGTCAGCATCCGTGTGCTTGATGCGGTCAAGAGGCCAGTCAGCGCCGTGGCCGATCAACGAGAAGTGCGTGACGTGCGCAAGATTGATGTCGCAATTGACCGCGCATCGACGCTGACTTTCATGTTTGATCCGGAACATGCACTCGATGATCGGATCACGATGGAACAATTTGTTGTATAGGCGGGTTGCATTCGGGCCACGCGTTGCTAATAGGCCCCTCGTTTCGGCGATATTCCCCGGTAGCTCAGCGGTAGAGCATCCGACTGTTAATCGGACGGCCGCCTGTTCGAATCAGGCCCGGGGAGCCATTTCCACGCCTTTGAATCCGTGCTTTTTCGCTGCATTGCAGCATTTCACGCAAGAATTGGACAGAGGCTGGCATTTTTGTTGCGAATCTGCTATACGACTTCTTAAGAAACGGACGCGTCCGCGTTCGTGAAGGAGATTTTGAGACGCCAAAGCTGAATAGCCGGTCCGCCACTGCGGATACGGGCTCCCGGCATTGTCGCGCATTTCATCGGAAAGGTTGGAACATATGGCTTCGAGCGCATTGGATTTTATTGTCGGTGATTATGTTGTCTATCCAAAGCATGGCGTTGGCCGAGTGATCGAGCTTCAGAATTCGGAAATCGCCGGAATGTCTCTTGAGCTTTATGTCTTGCGTTTCGAGAAGGAAAAAATGACCCTGCGCGTTCCGACCAACAAGGCGGAAAGTGTTGGCATGCGCAAGCTGTCTTCCGACAAGCAAATGCAGGAGGCCTTGCAAACCCTGAAGGGCAAGCCGAAAATCAAGCGGACCATGTGGTCCCGTCGTGCGCAGGAATATGAAGCCAAGATCAATTCCGGAGATCTTGTGTCCATCGCTGAGGTTGTGCGTGATCTTTTCCGCGCAGAGGATCAGCCGGAACAAAGCTATTCGGAGCGCCAGATCTTTGAGGCTGCCTGCAGCCGCCTTGCTCGCGAACTCGCGGCAATGGAGCAAGTCGATGAGCCGACTGCAGTGCAGAAGCTTATCGAAATTCTCCGCAAGGCAGCAGACGTCTACAACAAGTCTGCCGCAACCGTAGACGCCTGAGAAGCGGCACCCCTACCAAAAGAAGCTTGATCATTCTCCGGGTATGTGTATTATTTAACTAATACACATACCCGGAGAAAATTTATGCGTGCTGCGATTTTGGCCTTGCCGGCCCTCATGCTTGCTTCCTCCTGCGGACTTGGAGAAGACAAGAGTGCAGATTCCACGGCCAGTACGACACGGAATTTTGCGCTGAGTGGCTTCGACAAGGTCTCGCTTCGTGGTTCCGACAATGTCAGCGTCATCACAGGCAAAGACTTTTCGATTGTCGCAACCGGACCGGAATCCGAACTCGAAATGCTCGAGATTGAAGTTGACGATGGAGTCCTAAAGATCGGACGCAAGTCGCGGTCCAGCTGGTATATCGGATGGTCGCGCAAAATGGCGGATGACGTCAGGATCACGGTCACAATGCCATCCATTCGTGGCGCAAGTCTTGCAGGGTCCGGTGACCTGACTGTGGACACTGCGGCCACTGACACATTCAAGGCCTCCCTTGCGGGATCAGGCGACCTGAAGATCAGAATGCTCAAGGCACAGTCAGCTGACTTGAGCTTGGCTGGTTCGGGCGACATTGACGTGTCAGGCACCGTTGGAACGATCGAAGTCTCAGGTGCCGGGTCTGGAGACGTTACTGCTGGTGGGCTGGTAGCCGAAACTGCCAAGGTGGCCCTCGCTGGCTCTGGCAACATCACCGCGCGTGTCACCGGAAGCGCGTCCGTTTCTGTGATGGGATCGGGAGACGTCACGATCATGGGAACTGACAAGTGCAAGACGTCACGAATTGGATCTGGCAACATCTCCTGCAAGGTCTGAGACTGGCACTCGACGAACCAATCCGGGCCACCTAAGACGGGGCGATGATTTTCCGGCCATGCCTCTTCCTTGCCTCGGCACTTTTGCTGTCGTCCCCTTCGAGCGCTCTGGCGGCCGAAAAGCGGTATGCGCTTTCGGATTTCGACCATGTCCAGGTCTTTGGCCCGTTCCAGGTCACCATCACGGCGGGGCGCGCGACCTCAGTGACGGCAATCGGCAACGCGCAGGCAATCGATATGGCCTCTGTGATATCGAGCGGTGGCATTTTGACCATCCAGACGCGGACCCGTTCGCGATCAAGCCGGACGCGTTCA
>CAYSCC010000083.1:0-6717 GCA_964429375.1 uncultured Chakrabartia sp. | reverse complement strand
TGCCGATCCGGCACCCCTGCTAAAGGCCCTTGAAGCCGATCATTCCCTGGATGCCATCATGTCCCGTCTCACGTCCATGGGCATCAAGTTCCAGCGCGGAAACAGCGCGCTTGACTCAGGCGCCGTTGCACCTGCAGCCCTGAAGCAGGTCACCTCCCTGCCGCCCGGTGAACCCTTTATCACGCCGACTGGCCGTGTGGTCGCTGTCAGCGTGATTACTGGCACTGAGCCGATCACGGTGCCACCGGAGCAGGCGCGCCCGCTTGCAGTTCAAGCCATTCGCAATGAATCCTTGAACAACATCGGCGAAAAGCGGCTCAAGGAAGCTCGCGCCAGTGGCAAGATAGAGTATCAGCCAGGCTATGAAGCCCCGGAAGGCAAGGCCGCGGCCAAATAACTTCTGGTCAAGACAGCAAGGCGAGGTGGCCCTCTATCCGGCCGCCTCGCCAGCATTCGGGACAACTGCGTGAATGTCTGCTTGCTTGCGGGCTTTGGCGAGCTTGCTTTTCTCAACAAGTATCTGCCGAGCAAGCCCGGCAACAATGCCGGTGTCCATGGCGAACAGGACCTGGACCGGGTAGACGACAAAGATCCATTCAAACAGGCAATGCACGACGACAACCAGGAGGCAGACTCCAATTCCGAGCAGCAAATCGCCGCGCGGGTCCTTCCGGTTTTGCCAAGCCGTTCTGAACGCGACCCTGATCGGCGTCAATAACAGCAGGACGAAGGCGATCAGGCCGAGCAGCCCCGTTTCCGCCCAAACGAGCAGATAGGCATTGTGGACATTTGCACTGCGGCTGCCAGTATTCCACACAACGCCTGCCCTGTCAGAATAGCCTTCAGTGTTGGCGACGACCACATACTGGTTGGATCCCACGCCCATTGGATAGTCGGAAATGATCATTCGGGCCGCCTTTTCAAAGGCAGCTCTTTCGTCATAGTCGGTCGAAATCGGGGCGACCTCAAAGCGACTTTGGAGCGATGAAAAGGCGAGCGGCGTGGCGGCAGCCAGTGCAACCAGCCCCATACCGACGATCATCGACTTCCTGGGTGTGGGCTTTCGGGCAATCGAGAGGATCAAGAGGGTAACGAACCCTAAGCCTGCCAGGCCAAGAGTTGCACGCGAGGCACCGAAGATCACCACAACCGCTCCTGCCAGGATCCCGAAGAGTGGTGCTTTCTGCTTCCCATCGACCATGAGCAACGCAAGGGCAGGGAACACCACAAAATGCGAGATCATGCCAAGCAGGTTCTGGTGACCAAATGTACCGCTCGCCTGCGTGTCGCCTGACAGTTTCTGGTCAATTGCAAAGCCAGCCTGGAAGCACAGCCCCAGGACCATGCCACGAATAAGGGCCGGAGCGCCTCGTTCGTCCTGGCAAATCTTCGCAACCGCCGCAAAAATCAGGAGAACGCGGGCCAACTGCCAAGCATAGAACAAGGCAGCCATTGGCACACCGGAGTAAGCGACCGTTGCCAGCACCAACGAGATGTAGATGGCCAGAACCGTATACATGGGCGATGGGACGCGCATGTTCTGGTGGCGAAGAACCACGGCAAGCGCCATGAAATCAAGCAGCGAGAGTTCCAGGCCCTTCACATACCCGGGCCACATAGCCCACGAAATCGGGGCAATAATGAGATGCCACGGCCCCATGACAAAGGGCAGAAATCCCATGGCAGTCCACACCAGAGGCGCACGCTTCGGATTTTCTCGCAGCCAGCCCATAAGGACCGGGACGAGCCCAATGAATGCCAGAAGGGCAACCCATTTCATGCTGATCCTGGCCCTCGACTGAATTCCAAAGGAATTGCCTCAACAGATGGCACGCTTAACCGATGGGTTGCAGGCAGCAAAGCTGAATTTGCTTCATCGATCATGCACCAAACCGCCACTGAAGTTAGTTCACCAGGCTTGGCCGAAAGAGGTTCTTGACTGATCGCTTCACGGATCGTGCCACCGATGCGCCCTGCCTGAAGACGGGCAATCGATCATAAAACTGCAAGTCGGCAATATCACTGCGGGAAGGCCTCTGGTGGCCGAGAGCAGGCTGCGCAAACAGGGTTCGGACATTGGGATGCGCGCGGCGGAACCACACATAGGCGCCATCGATGGGTGGATGAATATCGCTGACCGAGATCGAGCGCAGATATTCGGCCACAACCGGAACAATTGTGGCACTGAAGCCCATCATATGCGCCCCTACAATGTCGCTTGCATGAAGGTTCTGAGGATCTTCAGCGTAGTAGCCGCCATAGAAGATGTCCCAATCATTACCTGCCACAAATGTCTCCGCACCTTCGACAAAGTCCACATCGTCTTCGAGAATCAGGACACTGTGCCCCCTGGCCGCCGCCTGATCGAGAATTTCAAGCTGGCTATGAAAAACGCCTCTGGCACCAGGCGAAGAAAAGGACCCCGCTTCGGGGAACGTGATCGCATCAAAAAAAGCTACGCGTGGGTCTTCTGCCAAGCCGACGCGCCGTAGTTCACAAAGCATTTTCGCACGCCTGTCCCTACGAGAGGCGAGGTTGATGATCCTGATCTCGTCGAACTGACCAAATACCACTGTAATTCCCTGAAACAATTCCTACCCAGGAACATCCCTTTGCCGAACGTTCACTGTACTGCCCATACTACACAAAACCAACTGAACCGTTACCAATCGGCCTTCGCAACGGGGTTGACTTCCCCATTCTCCAATATCAATCGAAGTCAAGTTAACGGGTCCTTAAGCATAAACCGGAAAGATTGCGGGCCTCCACTCTCCAGAAGGCGAGAAAAAGACCGATCGATGCAAATCGCCTATCTCATGACGCACTATCCACGGGTCGCGCTGACGTTCATTACCGGCGAAATTGACGCGATGGAACGCATGGGTCAACCGGTGTTGCCCATTGCCTTAAACGTGCCAGAAGGCTCGGACCTGGCTTCTCCAGACGCCTCTGAAAGACATTCAAAAACTGCCTATCTGAAAGCGTCGCGCTTGAGACTGGCCATCTCGGTGATCGGTCTGGCACTGACCCATCCGATTGCGATGATTTCAGTGCTTGTCGGAGCAGTCCGTTCGGCCCGGCTTGATCTCAACCTGATCATCCGGCGAATTGCGCATTTCTGCTATGCAGCGGAAACCGCGCGACTTTGCCGCGCCAATTCGATCAGGCACATCCATGCACATTTTGGCCAAACGCCAGCCACGATTGCCTGGCTTGCAAGCCAGATTCTCAATCGTACCCACAAGCACAAGACCAGCTGGAGTTTCACCATTCATGGCTTTCAGGATTTTGTCGATGACGCGGTGGCCAGACTTGACCTGAAAGCAGCATCTGCCGCCTTCATTGTTTGCATCAGCGACTATACGAAATCGCAGCTGTGCCGCGTGACTGACCCTCAATATTGGGACCGCTATCACGTGGTTCGTTGCGGGATCGACCTCGGAGCGTTTCCCAAGCGGAGCACAAATCCCGCTCGCGACGTTGCGAGGATTGTTTCTGTTGCAAGGCTGTCCCCGGAAAAAGGGCATCTGATCCTCCTGCAGGCCCTGAAGATCCTGAAGGACAAAGGTGTTGAAGCAGAGCTGCAAATTATTGGAGCCGGGCCATTTGAAAAGGAAATTCGGGCAGAGGGCCAACGGCTGGGCCTCGATGACTGGCTGGTCTATTCCGGCGAGCTCCTGCCAACTGAGGTTGCACGCGAACTCGCGAGTGCCGACATCTTCTGCCTGCCATCTTTCTCTGAAGGCTTGCCGGTTTCCGTCATGGAAGCCATGGCGATTGGGGTCCCGGTCGTCAGCACCTGGATCAGCGGCATACCCGAACTGGCGATCAATGAGCACACTGCGCTGACCGTGCCGGCCAGCAATGCTGCCGATCTTGCAGACGCGTTGGCCAAGGTGGTAGTCGACAAGGATTTGCGGCATACGCTTGCTGTCAACGCAAGAGCGGCCGTTGAGCAGATGCATGACATCACACGCAATTCGAACAGATTGCTTGCCCTGTTTCAGTCAGTTCTTAACTTGCCAGCCGCTAAGGGCCCACCCGAACCAACCGGATCGATTCAATAGGACATGACTGTGGGTGATCCAGCCAAGGCCTTCAAGGCTGCCGTCATTGGCTGCGGCGGCATTGCGCATGAGCATTTGCCTTATCTTGCCACATCGCCGCGCGTGCATCTCGCTGCGGTTTGCGACACGTCACGCGCAACGGCGCAATTCGCGAAGGAGCGTTTTGGCGCCGACGGATGGTTCTTGGACGCAGCTGAAATGCTCCGGTCTGTAGAGCCCGACGTCGTGCATGTCCTTACACCACCGCAAAGCCATGGCCCGCTTGTGACTCTTTGCCTTGAGGCCGAAGCGCATGTCATCTGTGAAAAGCCGATGACAGGAACTGCAAGCGAGACCGCCAAGCTGCAAGCACTTGCGAGGCAAAGAGGCAAGTGGTTGATCGAGAGCCGCAATCTGCTTTTCAACGATTCAGTGCTGAAAATCGACGCACTGGCAAAGGACGGTGTTCTGGGCGAGATCCGCGAAGTGGACCTGTTGCTTTCGCTCGATCTCACAGCAGGGCCGTTTGGCGACCTCAACTTGCGCGGCCCGGGCGTCCAGCTTCCCGGCGGTGCAGTCCATGATTTTTTGCCCCATCTAACATATGTGTTCCTGCATTTCGTGGGTGCAGACGCGTCCGCCGGCAACGTAAGCGGTGTGCTTGAAAACCTGAGCGGCAATGCCCGCGTCGGTTTCGACCATCTGGATGCAGTGGTGCAGTTCGGCAAATACAGAGGCCGACTGCGAATTGCGTCAGACTTAAAGCCCGACATGTTCAGGCTGAATGTCAGAGGCACCAAAGCGTCGGTCGAGACCGATTTCTATAACCCGTTTCTTCGAATCCAGCGCAGTGAGGATTCAGGCAAATGGGCTCCATTTGAACAAGTTCGTTCGGGATACCGGCTGGCCCGCGCCGGATTTGGAAATCTTCGTGACAAGGTGCTGCAACACGGGACCTATCACGGAATGCCGAGGATGCTGGACGCAATCTATCTCGCCCTGGGCAAAGGCGGGGACTCGCCGATCTCCGAATCTGATATCGCTGCAACGGCCATGCTGGTTGACAAGCTGGTCAGCCTTGGACGTGCACAATGAAGATACTGGTGACAGGCGCATCGGGCTTCCTTGGTCGCGCGGTCGTGCGGGCCGCAGCGAATTCGGGACATCGCGTGATTGCAATGGTCCGCCCCACCGCAGACGTTGCCCGTCTTGAATGGCCTGAAAATATCGAAGTGATCAGGTGCGACCTGCGCCAACGCGGGTCCTGGCCAGATAAGGTCGACGCGGACGTTATTGTTCATCTTGCCGCCGCACCGTCTGGCGATCTGCCAACGCAGTTCGCTGGAACAGTACAGGCGACGGAAAATCTCCTCGACACCCTCGACCTTGGGGCATTGAGGAGGTTCGTCCACATCAGCTCATTTTCGGTCTATGACTATTCTGTCCGACCACGGCGTGGCATTATCGACGAAAATGCGGCCCTTGAATCGCGCCCCCAAGCCAGGGATGCCTACACAACCACCAAATTGATTCAGGAACGTCTTGTTTCCAGCAGGTGCGACGCCGTTGGCCTGGAGTGTGCCATCATTCGCCCAGGAGCAATTTTTGGCCCGGGCAAGGACTGGGATTGTGGCACGGCGGTGTCTCTGGGATCGTGGGACCTCCTGTTTGCGCCCCTTGGCGCGCTCAGATTGACCTATGTCGACAATTGCGCCGATGCCATCGTCAAGGCAATTGACGCTGACATAGGCGACAAGCGGGTCTTCAATATTGTAGATGATGAATGCCCTTCGGCCTGGTCATACCATAGTGCGTGCCGTCGCGCCGGAATAAAGGCGGGGCGCGTAGTGCCCGTCCCCTGGCTGCTGGTTGCAATGATGGGAAGAATGGTTCGTCTGCTCAATCGGATCGTATTCAAGAATCGAGCAAAGCTGCCTGAATTGCTGGAGTACAGGCGACAGCAGGCACGGTGGCGACCACTGCGCTATTCAAACGCGCTGGCCAAGTCCGTGCTCGACTGGGCTCCATCAGTGAGCCTAAAGGACGGAATCGCAAGAACGGCAGGGCACAAGCCCACGTCATGAAGTTCAACGATTGAACGTCATTTATAGAGAATGGCCGTCTTCTGGCCGCCCCTGACGGCCGTCAGCAGGTATTTGCATACACCCTGGAGTTCAGGGAACTTTGCGAGCGTAGCAAAAAAGCCGTAGGACCAGGACGCCTTGGCCGACGCTCCCAGACGGACCGCGATCCGGCTCACCTGCATGCCATATATGGCCATGAGCACCAGCGCCCAGCGAAGGTCATGGAGACTTGCAGCAGCTGCCAAAAACGGGATCATTCCTGCCCATATGACTGCGCGCCGGATTTGCTGGCCATAGAGCGGAGTGCCCTGCCCTGCCCGCGTCGCGGACCAGACCTGCGCATACCCAAAGCCGCTTCGCACTCCGCGCATCCACCACTGCGACAAGCGAAACATCGCCGCATCATGGATGGTCATTGCTGCATCGATACGCCAGATCTTCCAACCCGCAGAGCGCAGCCGATAGCAGAGCTCTGGCTCCTCCCCTGCAATCAGCTTGGTGCTGAACCCGCCTACATCTCGAAATGGCTGAACCCGCACCAGCGAGTCTCCGCCACAGGCTTCGGCTTCTCCGACTGGTGTGTTCCA
>CAYSCC010000082.1:0-6756 GCA_964429375.1 uncultured Chakrabartia sp. | reverse complement strand
TCTTGAGCTATGGCGCGCCGATCAACCGGCTGTTAGGGGACGCGTCCATGAAAAAGCTAAGAAAGGCCGTCTTTCCTGTCGGCGGGCTCGGCACCCGCTTTCTGCCGGCTACAAAGGCCATGCCCAAGGAAATGCTCACGGTCGTTGACAGGCCCTTGATCCAGTATGCGGTTGATGAGGCTCGCGAAGCTGGCATTGAACAGATGATCTTCGTGACTGGACGCGGCAAATCCGCAATCGAAGACCATTTCGACATTTCCTACGAACTTGAAACCACGATGACAGACCGTGGCAAATCTCTCGACGCGATTTCCGGAACACGCTTCCGGCCCGGAGAGGTCATTTATGTGCGTCAGCAGGAGCCAATCGGGCTTGGCCATGCGATCTGGTGTGCGCGGCATATTGTCGGTGATGAACCCTTCGCGATCTTCCTTCCCGATGAGCTCATGGCAGGCAGCCCGGGCTGCATGAAACAGATGGTCGACGCTTATGAAAAGGTGGGCGGAAACATCGTCTGCGGATATGAAGTGCCGGAAAGCGAAACGCACAAATATGGCGTCATTACGCCCGGGCGCATCGATGGCCGCCTGGTTGAGGTGACAGCATTGGTCGAAAAGCCACCGCAGGGCACAGCGCCATCCAATCTCATGATCCCGGGCCGCTACATCCTTCAGCCCGAAGTGATGCGCATCCTTGAAGGTCAGGCGCGCGGGGCGGGCAATGAAATCCAGCTGACAGATGCGATGTCGCAAATGATCGGTTCACAGCCGTTCCACGCCTACGCCTTTGATGGGCGCCGTTTTGACTGCGGCGACAAGGCTGGTTTCATTACGGCCAACATCGCGCTTGCGCTTGACCGGCCGGACATCGGACCCGAAGTCAAGCGGTGGATGGACGGGAACCGTTGACCTGAAATCCGGAAATTGCAGCAATGCATTGCGTAGTGGCAATATTCCGCCACGCAAACGTGAAAAATGCTGCCTAAGCGTCCCCCTTGTTTGGAAGGAACGCGCTGAAAGTCTCGAAAATCCGCCACGATTTACTTCGTGATTAACTGAATTGCAGGACTTGCCCCCTAAGTCTGCGGCCGGGGCAAGGGACCAATTGTGCTGCGGAATCTTCGCATAAGATCAACATCATCCATGGTCGCGATGATCGTTCTGTTCATCGCCGTCCTTGGCTTCAGCCTGTCCCGCACGATCGGCGCTGCAAATACAGTCGATACAGAACGGACCCGAACAGCTGTAGCCGCTGCGGTTCAGGCGCAGGTCCAGCAAATCATCGTCATGGTCGACGACAATGCACTGTGGGATGCCGCTGCAACAGCAGTGTACACGCGTCTCAGCGACACGGAATTCTTCTGGAGCAGCTGGGGGTATTCTTCGGCAGAGGGCAAGTATTTCGACACCGTGCTGGTGTTGGATCATGAAGGCAAGTCGCTGCTAGGCTATCGGCATGGCCGCGCCACGCGGTTTGACCCGGTCGCCCGTTATGGCGAATCGTTCCGTATCCTGCTTGAGCGGGCGAACCGGCAAAGACAGGCGGTCGGCGGCCTGGCCAACTCTGCTGAAGGTCCGGTTGTGGTCGGCATTGCCAATATCGTGCCGACCAATGGCGGGCTGGATCATCTTGTTCCCAAGACCGGTCCTTATTGGCTGGTCTTCACCAAGCCGTTCGACCAGACTGCGGCAGACCAGATCGGCCGGAGCCTCCTGCTTGAGGACATGAAACTTTCCTCCAAACCATCCGGACAGGCCTCCATCGCAGTCCGCGATACATCGGCCAAACCGATCGCGAACCTGAGCTGGACGCCGGCGCGGCCCGCATCCACAGCCTTGAAGCGCGTTCTGCCCTGGGTGACGATTGCCGCCTTGCTCCACATCATTGTCGGCTTGTGGCTGGGCCGCCAGGGATTGCGGTCAGTAGCCCGACTGGCCGATGAAGCCCTGGTTGACAGCCTCAGCAACCTGCCCAACCGACGCGCGGTCCGGCGCGAACTCGACAGGCGGTTGGAGAGGGGCGAACGCCTTGCTCTTGCCCTGATCGACCTGGACGGGTTCAAGGGCATCAACGACAATTACGGCCATCACGTGGGTGACAGGCTGATCAAGAGCATTGCTGCGCTCCTTCGGGAGCTCGTGGGTAAAAATGGCATGATCGCGCGGCTTGGCGGCGATGAGTTCGCCATCCTTGTCCCCGGTGCCAGTGCGGTCAACGACCTGCAGGACATCTCGCGTGCGATGCTCGACAAACTATCGAGGCCTTTCCGCATCGACGAACGCACCGTCCTGGTTGGAGCCAGCATTGGGCTGGCCTCTGTAAGCTTGCGCGACCTTGATGCGAGCGAATTGATGCGGCGGGCTGACGTCGCATTGTATGCGGCCAAACAGGCTGGCAAGATGCGGCTTGCCTGGTATGACGAGATGCTGGACCAGAAACAGGCCATCGCCCGAACCATCGAAGCGGAGCTGCGGCTGGCCATTGATTCCGAAAGCTTTGAGCTGGTCTATCAGCCGCTTGTCGACGTCCACCTGCGGAAAATTGTGGCCGCTGAAGCACTTCTCCGCTGGACGAGTCCGACACGCGGCACCGTCGACCCGTTGGAATTCATTCCCGTCGCCGAGGAGACAGGCTTGATCGATGCGATGGGCATGATCGTCCTGCGCAAGGCCTGCCGCGATGCCCTGGATTGGGGCGAGGTCCGCTTGGCCATCAATGTTTCGGCGGCGCAGCTGAGGAACCCCGAATTTGCCGGTGCGCTCCGTGATGCACTTGCAGAAACAGGCTTTCCGGCGGAACGGCTTGAGCTGGAAATCAACGAATCTTACCTGGTCTATGACCCGGATGCTGCAGAGCGGGTCTTGAACGACATCCGGGCCCTCGGGGTGGGTGTTTCCCTTGACGACTATGGCACTGGCCACGCATCGATCGGCTTTCTGCGCCAGTTCTCGTTCAACAAGGTCAAGCTTGATCGATCCCTTGTTACTGAAGCTGGCATGAGCGAGGAGGCCCGTATGGTCATCCACGCAAACGTCGCGGTTGCACGGGCACTCAACGTCTCGGTTGCGGCAGAAGGGATCGAAACCGCAGACCATGCTGACCTGATGCGGGTCGCCGGTTGCGACGAGTTGCAGGGCTGGTTCTTCTCGAGAGCAGTCACGGCCCGCGAAATCGCAGCACGGGTCATCAACGACTATCCCGATCGACCCGCGTCACGGATCGAGTCCCGGTAACGCCAGCTCAGACCCTCGTCATTGTCCATTCACCGTCTGCGCCCCTGCACGCCTGCAGGGTCTCTGTTTCCTCCGGGCTGCCCGGCTGGGAGACCGTCTGCTTCACAATGCGGCATCCATTGGCAGCAGTCTCAGTCACGGCCTTTCGGAGCAACCCTGCCGAGACATATCCCCGGGCCATGCCTTGGTCGGACACCAGAACCCATGGCTGGTCCTTGACCGCTGCGGGCACCCAGACCCGTTGGCCTGCGGCCACACGGCCCAAGACAGCCGAGTTCATGTCAGGCGCGCTCCGAATATTGGCGTTGGCGGTTGAGACAAATGCACCACCAACCTTGGTATAGCCATCCGCAGGTTCAACTCCCGAGGCAAGCCTGAGGCTGGCAAGATCAATGCCCTGATCATTCTGCGCAACCTCGACACGACCGGAAGCGCCCGTCTGGTCATTTTGCCAGGTCTGGCCTTTGCCTGTCAGGACGGCTTGTTCGAGTGCGCTTTCCGCCTTTGCCCGGTCATCCTTCTGGAGCTTACAGCCAAGTGCAGAACCGGCCGCCGCACCCAGAACACCGCCCAGGAGCGTCCCGAGCGTCCGGCTTCCGCGGCCGGCTATCCGGTTGCCGAGTAGTCCACCAATTGCCCCGCCAGCTACTGCACCGATGGTTTGCTTGTTGCCGTCCGCGGAGCAGCCGAAAATGCCTCCGATGCCAGCGACCTTGCGTCCGCCACCGCTGTCCGTGGCATTCATTGTCTGCGTTTCGCCGTGTGCAACCGGGGTCGCACTGATCGCGTTGGCGACTGTCCCCGTCACAAGGAGCGACACAGCTGCCGCCGAAATCAGAATTTTTCTCATGGCCGATCCCCTTCGCGTGAATATTGCCGTGAGGCTAAAAACCGGGCGCTGAACCTTCTCTTAACCGCAATGGGGCTTTCGCCGCGTTGGCTTTTGTCGCAAGACGGAAAGCGCGGGGCGGACGTTATACGGAGTGGTTTGGCATGAGCCGTAAATTCTTTGGCACGGACGGCATACGGGGACGGACCAATACGGGCGCCATGACGGCCGAAATGGCCATGAAAGTGGGCATGGCCGCAGGTGCGCATTTTCTGCGCGGTGATCATCGTCACCGGGTTGTCATCGGCAAGGATACCCGGCTGTCTGGCTATATGATCGAAAATGCGCTGGTCGCGGGGTTCACGTCTGTCGGGATGGATGTTGTCCAGGTTGGTCCAATGCCCACCCCTGCCGTTGCCATGCTGACCCGTTCGATGCGTGCCGATCTGGGCGTGATGATTTCAGCCAGCCATAATCCCTATTATGACAATGGCATCAAGCTGTTTGGCCCGCATGGCTACAAGCTGTCCGACGATGATGAGCGATCCATCGAACTACTCCTCGAAAATCCGCCAGCCCTTGTGGACTCGTCACGTATCGGTCGGGCCCGACGCGTGGAGGATGCACGCGGGCGATATGCCCATTTTGCAAAATCATGTTTCCCGGAAGAACTCAGGCTCGACGGCCTGAAGGTGGTCATCGACTGTGCCAATGGCGCAGCCTATCAGGTCGCGCCGTCGGCCTTGTGGGAGCTGGGAGCAGAAACCATCGCAATCGGCGTGTCTCCCAACGGAACGAACATCAACGACAAGTGCGGCTCGACCGCGCCGGCCATGCTTCAGGAAACGGTTGTGGCCTCCGGCGCCGATATCGGCATTGCCCTGGATGGCGACGCGGACAGGCTGATCATTGTCGATGAGCGGGGCCGTATTGTCGACGGCGATCAGATCATGGCCCTGATTGGCAAGAGCTGGTCAGAAACTGGCAGGCTGGAAGGCGGAGGCGTCGTCGCGACCGTGATGTCCAATCTGGGGCTTGAACGATTCCTCGGCGCGATCGGGCTGAAGCTCGAACGGACTGCTGTCGGAGATCGCTATGTCCTGGACCGGATGAGAAGCGGTGGCTTCAACGTCGGCGGCGAACAATCGGGACACATCATACTGTCCGACTATGCCACCACCGGCGATGGGCTGGTCGCAGCGTTGCAGGTGCTGGCGGAGATCGTCCGTCAGCGCAAGCCGGCAAGCGAAGTCCTGCACCTTTTCGACACCGTCCCGCAATTGCTCAAGAACGTGCGCTTTTCAGGGGGGCGCCCGCTCGAAGCCGAACGGGTGCGGCAGGCCATTGCCGAAGCGGAACGCGAATTGGACGGCAGGGGCCGGCTCGTGATCCGGCCATCGGGTACCGAGCCCGTCATCCGGGTGATGGCGGAAGGCGACGATGCCGGCCAAGTTACCCGGCTAGTCGATGCCATTTGTGATGCAGTGCAGGAGGCCGCAACTGATGCTTGAAATGCGCCCGGATTGTGAACGGTGTGGGGTCGACTTGCCGGCCGAGTTGGCTGGCGCGTTTATTTGCTCCTTTGAATGCACTTTTTGCGCGGACTGTTCAGACGCGCTGGATGACCGTTGCCCGAACTGCGGAGGCGAACTGGTGGACCGACCTACGCGTGCCAAGGCGAAGCTGGAGAAATTTCCTGCGAGCACGGTCAGGAAGTTTCGCGGGTGACAGCACGTATCCTGATCATTGCAGGCTCCGATTCCGGTGGAGGAGCAGGCATTCAGGCAGATATCAAGACGATCACCATGCTGGGAGGCCACGCGATGACGGCCATTACCGCCGTCACCGCGCAAAACACGATCGGCGTCGATGCCATTCATGCAATTCCGACCGACATGGTCATTGCACAGATAGACTCTGTCGCGCGCGATATCGGGATTGATGCGGTCAAGATCGGGATGATTGGCTCAGCGGACACGGCGCATGCAGTGGCGCAGTGTCTGGAGAGCATTCGGGCACCCATTGTCTTCGATCCGGTCATGGTGGCTACGAGCGGGGCCACCCTTGCCGATGCTGACACGATTGCCGCCTTTCACAGGCTCATGAGGCTCGCAACCGTGACGACGCCGAACTTGCCGGAACTTCAAGCGCTGGGCGGAGTCGATGCCATCCTTGAGCTCGGCTGCCACCTTCTCGTGAAAGGAGGACATGGCGATGGTACGGAAATTGTCGACCGTCTTTATGCGCCCGATCGCCTTGTGCAGGAGTGGCGCGCAGACCGGATCGTGACATCCCAAACCCACGGCACCGGATGTACCTTGGCAAGCGCCATGGCATGCAGCCTTGGCCAGGGCATGCAGCTTTCGCCTGCCATCGAGCGCGCGATCGCCTTTGTTCGCCTTTCCTTGGCGAAGGCCCCGGGGCTGGGCACCGGCCATGGCCCCATGGGTCAGCAGCATGTCGTCGGCTTCCAGTGATTGCTGGCGTTGACGAAGCTGGCAGGGGGCCCCTTGCCGGGCCTGTGGTGGCGGCAGCCGTCATTCTTTGCCCTGACCCCATTCATGGGCTTGATGACAGCAAGAAGCTCTCTGCGAAGCGCCGTGCCAGGCTGGAGGCAGAAATCCTCAACCGCTGTATGGTCGGGATCGGTGAGGCATCAGTTGAGGAGATTGACCGCATCAACATCCTGGAGGC
>CAYSCC010000081.1:0-6769 GCA_964429375.1 uncultured Chakrabartia sp. | reverse complement strand
CACGGTTTCTCCCCGTTCGAGCAGTCGCGCAGCAAGTCCGTGGCCAATGAAGCCTGCGGCACCTGTGATAAGAATCGTCACGCCTGTTCCTTCCACCGACCCACGTGCGGCATATCCCAAAACGTCAGTGATAGGAGAGATTTCCTTTCATTGACCTTTCGCGCATCCAAATTTTATCGGGACGGGTCTTTGTTACAATGGCCAGCCTGTTCAGCCTTTCGCTTCGTCGATCGTGAACCCTGAGGGCTCCTCCTTGGTCAAACCCCGCATTGCCGTTGTTTTTGGCACGCGACCCGAAGCGATCAAACTGTTTCCTCTGATCCGCGCCCTGCGTGCCATTCAGCACGTGGACACACGCGTGATTGTGACAGGCCAGCATCGCGAGCTTCTTGACCAGGTCCTGTTGTTGAGCGGAATTGCCCCGGATGTCGATCTTGACATGATGCTTGCCGACCAGTCTCTCGACAAATTGCTGTCCCGCCTTGTTCCGGCCCTGGGGCAGGTTCTTGATGCAGAATGTCCCGCGCGGATCATTGTGCATGGAGATACATTGACCGCGATGGCGGCATCGCTTGCCGCCTATTTCCGCAAGATTCCTGTAGCCCATGTGGAAGCCGGCCTGCGGAGCAGGAACATCTACCACCCCTGGCCGGAAGAGGTGAACCGCAGGATCATAGCAGACATAGCCGACCTGCATTTTGCGCCGACCCAACTGGCGAGAGAAGGGCTGCTTGCAGAAAATGTTCCGCCGGGACGGATCCATGTCACGGGAAACACGGTCATTGACGCCCTGAGGGACACGGAGCGCCTGATTGAGCGCATGCCGGCCTGCGTTTCCAGTCTTGATGAAATGGCGGATCGCCTTCGCGGGCAGCGCATCATCGTGGTGACGGCGCATCGGCGTGAAAATTTCGGCAACGGATTGGCAAACATTGCCATGGCCATCGATCACCTGTCCGCTCGAAGGGACGTTGCATTTGTCATTCCTGTCCATCCGAATCCAAGCATTCGTCCGCACATGGAAGCAGTGCTTTCAGGCAAGGAAAATGTGGTCCTTGTGACCGCGCTTGATTACGCTCACTTCGTGCGTCTGCTGCAGTTGGCGGACCTTGTGCTGACGGACTCAGGAGGTGTCCAGGAAGAGGCACCGGCGCTCGGCAAGCCGGTGCTTGTCCTGCGGGAGACGACGGAACGGCCGGAAGGCGTGATGGCCGGAACTGCAAGGCTGGTCGGCACCCACCACATCAGCATCGTGCGTGAAATCGTCCGTTTGCTTGATGATCCAGTTGCCTATGCAGAGATGGCGCGCGCCCACAACCCCTATGGGGATGGCCGCGCAGCCCAGCACATTGCCCGCATCATCATCGCTTCCCTTTGAAGGGGAATTGAAGGGGAGTGGCTGAGGGGCAAAGGGCCGTATAAGTGTTTCTCCTCAATTGAGATGGTGCGTCGACGATGGAAGGGTAAATGCATGACGGCTGTGCCTGAACTTCATCAGAATGCGCCTGACGGTGCGGTCGAAGGGAGAGGTATGCGCGGCTTCCTTCGGCGTCTGGGCCCGGGCCTGGTAACGGGTGCGGCAGATGATGATCCGAGCGGCATCGGAACGCACAGCCAGGTCGGAGCGGAATTCGGATACGGCCTTGCTTGGACCTTTGTCCTCAGTTTCCCGCTGATGGTTGCCATTCAGGAGGTCGCTGCGGAAATCGGACGTGTGACCGGTGCCGGCATCGCGCGCAATTTGAGACGCCACTACCCAAGGCCCTTGCTCTGGCTGATTGTGACGCTTCTGCTCATTGCCAATATCGTGAATCTTGGCGCAGACCTCAGCGCAATGGGCGCGGCCTTCGCGCTGCTGGCTGGAGGCAACATCGTCTTCTACACGTTGGCATTCGGAACGATCTGTGTCGTTCTTGAAATCGTGGTCAGCTATCCGCGCTATGCCTCGATCCTGAAATGGACGACATTGTCTTTGTTCACCTATGTTGCGGTTGTTGCGGTTGCGGGCGTGCCGTGGCCGCGGGCCTTGAAGTCCCTGTTCGTTCCGGAAATCCAATGGACGGCTGCCTATGCGACGGGCCTTGTTGCGATCCTCGGGACAACCATCAGTCCCTATCTGTTTTTTTGGCAGGCAGGTCAGGAAGTTGAAGAGCAGCATCGCCACCATGCCAAACCCTTGTGCATAACGCCGCGAGACGCAGGGCCGGAGCTTGCCCGTATCCGGATGGACACCCTGACCGGGATGGCCTTCAGCAGCCTCGTTTCGCTGGCGATTGTTTTTGCGACAGCCGCAACCCTCAATGCACATGGCATTCAGAACATAGAAACGTCAGCACAGGCAGCGGAGGCGCTGCGTCCCATCGCTGGCCAATTCGCCTTTGCGATGTTTGCGCTTGGAATCATCGGAACGGGTCTTCTTGCTGTTCCGGTTCTGGCCGGTTCGGCAGCCTATGCCGTCACGGAGATGGTGGGGGTGTCAGGAAGCCTCGATGCCAAACCGCTGAGCGCACGCCTGTTTTACGGGACCATTGCAGCCACCACGCTTGCCGGAGCGTCCCTGAACCTGATCGGTGTCGACCCGGTACGGGCACTTTATTGGGCCGCCGTCGTGAATGGTGTGCTCGCAGCACCCCTCATGCTCGTCATGATGCTGATCGTCCGCAATCCGAAGGCAATGGGCCGCCTGACACTTTCGCGCAGAGCTGCCGCGCTTGGCTGGAGCGCGACACTGGTCATGTTCGGCGCGACCCTGATCTTTTTTGTCTCGATGGCTCGCGCGTAGCCGGTCTCAATCCTGCTCGGGACCAAGGGAGGCATCGAGATCGCGGGGCCTGATGAAGCGCGTGATGCGTCCGCTCCCAGCCCGAATTGTGGACCAGCTTCCGCTCTCGAACTGAAGCTCGGCGAGGGCGGCTGTCGGGAATTTTGCTTCGAGCTCATCGCGAAGAGTGTCGCCGCGGACGTCAGGAATGAGCATGAGCGCAAGATCTTCGAGGCCGGGATTGTGGCCACACATCATGACGTTTTCGCACTCGTCAGGCAGGTCATGCACGACATCGAGCAGGGTTGCGCCAGAGGCGAGGTAGATGCGGCGATCCCAGTTGGGATGAAGGATATGGCCATAGCCATCCCAGAAGGCATCCAGCGTTTCGGTACAACGCACAGCCGGGGAAGAAACGACATGATCCCATGACAGGCCAAGTGATTGCGCATGTTCGCCGATCAGGCGCGAACCTTTGCTTCCTCGTTCATTGATGGGCCGATCGAAATCCCGGGAAACGGGCGAATCCCAACCGGACTTGCCATGGCGGAAAAGGGTGAGCGTTTTCATGGAATGGCGTGATGCCCCAATTGTGGCCCCGTGGAAAGAGCGGGTGGGGGAGATGCAAGCGCCTTGACGCGAACAATCGCTTCATCAAGTGTTACGCGCTCAACCGGCGTTCCGGGCGGAAATGCGCTCAGCAAGCGGGACGGCATGGCAGCTGACAAAAGAACAAGGACACCCCGATCATCCGCCCGCCGTATCAACCGGCCGAAAGCCTGGGCGAGTCTCGCTCGAATGATGCGATCATCATAGCTCGAGCCACCATTGGCGGCCTTGCGGGCGGCATGCAGAACTGTCGGCTTGGGCCATGGGACTCCTTCCATGATGACCTGCCGTAGCGATTCACCTGGCACATCCACCCCATCGCGCAAGGCGTCCGTTCCAAGGAGGCTCGCGCGCGGATCGTCGCGGAACATGTCGACCAGAGTCCCGGTGTCGATCGGGTCCACGTGCTGGGCATAAAGCGGCAATCTGTCGCGGGCGAGGCGGTCTGCAATGCGGGCATGAACAGCGCGCAACCGCCGAATGGCCGTGAACAGGCCAAGCGTGCCTCCATCCGCCGCAGCGATCAAACGGGCGTAGGCCCCGGCAAGCTGGGGTATGTCTCCGCGTTTGATGTCTGTCACAATCAGGACGGCAGATCGCCCTGCGTAATCGAACGGACTTGCCGAAGCAAAATGGTGCGTGGGCGCATCCAAGTGGCGCACACCGGTACGGTCTTCCGCCGTTGTCCAGTCTTCTCCGTTGCGCAGTGTTGCTGATGTGATGAGCACGCCGTGTGCTGGTTTCAACACTGTCTGGGCAAAGGGCCGTGTCGGGTCCAGCCAATGGCGATGAAGACCAATATCCACCTCGCGACCTTCGATGCGGTCGACTGCAAGCCAATCCACAAAGTCCGGGTCGGCTGGCCCTCCGAGTCTCGAAAGCATGGAAAGCCAGGCTGACAATGCATCCCGCCTCCAGCCGAGGCTGGCAATCGCACCTTCTATCCGCGCTCGGGCCGGTCCATCGAGCCAGTCCGGCGCTTCTTCCAGAATGGACTCCAGGCGACGTCCGATCGTGACCAGCGGCCGCAACAGGGCATCAAGTGCGATCAGCGCGGGTTCCACGGTCGCAATTGTCGGGCCACTCAGCCCAGCAGCTTCCGTTTCGAGGCCATAACCTGCGTCTTGCGCATCGGCACGGGCGTAGACCTGCCCCCTTACAGCCGCGAGAAAGATTTCGATCGGTCCAAAGGGTGAGCCCTCTGCAATGCGCTGGAGCCAGCCCTCCGCAGGCAGCGCCATCGCTGCATGGGCTGCTGCTGCGATTGCCGCGCCCCCGTCCTGGTCATAGCTTGATACATCGGCAAGGCGCGCGGCAAGGCCACGCCTGCGGCCTCGCGATTTCCCCTCTGGACCAACGATCCATCGGCGCAATTCTATGGCTTCCTGCCCGGTCAAGGCTGCCGCAAACATGGAGTCCGCTGCATCTGCCAGATGATGGCCCTCGTCCAACACGAGCCGCAAGGGAATGTTACCTGTTTCGCGGCCCCTTGCTGCGTTGACCATGACCAAGGCATGGTTGGCAATGACGATGTCTGCCTGTGCTGAGGCGCGCGATGCCCGTTCGATAAAGCACTTCCGGTAGTGCGGGCAGCCAGCGTACACGCATTCGCCGCGCCTGTCTGTCAGGGCAGTGGCTCCGTTTCGCCGGAACAGTGTCGGGAGCCACCCGGGCAAATCTCCTCCAATCATGTCTCCATCGCGCGTGTAGGCAGCCCAGCGAGCCACAAGCTGTGCAAGAACCGCAGCACGGCCGGCAAAGCCTCCCTGGAGCGCGTCCTCCAGATTGAGCAGGCACAGATAATTTTCCCGGCCCTTCCGCACCACGACCTTAACGGCCCGCTGCATAGGGTCTGGGAAGATGCGCGCACTTTCCGTATTCAGCTGGCGCTGCAATGCCTTTGTAAATGTGGAAATCCAGACAACTCCGCCAGCCTGTTCTGCCCAGACGGATGCAGGCGCCAGATAGCCGAGTGTCTTGCCTATACCGGTCCCGGCTTCGCCAAGGACCAGATTGGGGGAATCCCGTCGTTGTCGGGGCGCGAAAGCCTCAATCGCCGCCAGGGCATAGTCCCGCTGGCCTGGTCGCTCCTCTGCTCCATGGCCTGTCAATTCGTCCAGCCGGTTGAGGACAGCTTCGCGGCCCGGCATCACAGGGTGCGGGGGAGGGCGCGAAGCCGCTTCCTGCCATTCGGGAAGTCTTGAGAAAAGCCATCGCTCTGACTGCTCAGGTTTTGACAGGCGCTCCGTTACGACAGGAGCCCAGGGCCAACGCAGCCGACCCAGTGAGCCAGCGGACGCCCAGGCGCCTTCGCGTTCAGCCCAGGCAGGATCTTCAAGACGCGAAAGGAGCGCAGCAGCCGCGTGGTGAAGCAGCTGGGCGGCCTCTTCATCACCGTCCGGAACTGCAAGGCCAAGTGCGGTTGCAAGCCCCTTTGGGGTGGGGACCATGAACTGGGCAGGATGCACGAATGCAAAGAGTTCGAGCATGTCGAGGCCGGACAGTTCGGGGTAGCCAAGCCTCTCCCCGGTCAACGGCGCGTTGAGCAGGATCATGGGAGTCTCGGCGGCCCTTGCGATCGCCTCTCCACGCCCGACTGGCTTGACCTGGCCTTGCGGACTTGCAATCCAGATACCGGCATGACTTGCATGAAGGGCTGGATAGGTTAGGGGCTCAGTCACTCGGGCGACATGGCCCAAGCAGAACGAAAGAGCAACGGAAAGTGACGATCGTGCGCGACGCAGCAATGGTTTCCAAGGCCTGGCCCTACGAAGAAGCGCGCAAGGTCCTCAAACGGGTCGCAGCGCGGAAGGCCGACGGCGTGCCGGTGATTTTCGAAACCGGCTACGGCCCGTCAGGATTGCCGCACATTGGCACCTTCAACGAGGTTCTCCGGACGACAATGGTCCGCCATGCTTTTGAAACCCTGTCTGATGCCCCGACGCGTCTGGTTGCCTTTTCGGATGACATGGATGGGCTCCGCAAGGTGCCGGACAATGTTCCCAACCAGGATATGCTCCAGTCACATCTGGGAAAGCCCCTGACGTCCATTCCGGATCCCTTCGGGAAGTTTGAAAGTTTTGCGCATCACAACAATGCAATGCTGCGGGAATTTCTGGACCGGTTCGGCTTCGAGTATGAATTTGTCTCGTCGACCGAGCAATATACGTCCGGCGCGTTCGACGAGGCCCTCAAGGGCGTTCTGCGCAATTACCAGGCGATCATGGATATCATGTTGCCGACGCTGCGGAAGGAGCGGGCAGCAACCTATTCGCCGGTATTGCCCGTCAGCGCAAAGAGCGGAATCGTCCTGCAGGTGCCGGTCGAAGTCGTTGACGCCGACGCCGGACTGGTCCGGTTCGATGATGACGGTGAAACGGTCACTCAGTCCATTCTGGG
>CAYSCC010000080.1:0-6801 GCA_964429375.1 uncultured Chakrabartia sp. | reverse complement strand
AACGCTGGTGGCACCCGAAACGGTCTGGTTTGCCTTTGATACGCAAGTGGGGCGTGATGTGGTGATTGAGCCCAATGTCGTGTTTGGCCCCGGGGTTTCGATTGCAGACAATGTCACGATCCACGGATTCTCGCACATCACGGGCGCAACAATCGCCAGCGGCGCAGAAGTGGGTCCGTTTGCAAGATTGAGGCCCGGTGCCGTCCTCGAGGAAAAGGCCAAGGTCGGCAATTTCGTTGAAATGAAGAAGGCACGGCTCGGCAAGGGTGCCAAGGCAAGCCACCTCACCTATCTTGGCGATGCGGATGTTGGCGCCGGGGCCAATATCGGCGCGGGTACCATTACCTGCAACTATGACGGGTTTCTCAAGTACCGGACCGAAATCGGGGCCGGCGCGTTCGTTGGCTCGAATTCGGCTCTCGTGGCGCCCGTCTCGATCGGGGAGGGCGCGATCGTCGCTGCCGGATCCGTCGTGACCGCTGATGTCCATGCCGATGCGCTGGCCATTGCAAGGGGATCCCAGGAAGTGAAGCCAAACTGGGCCCGTCGGTTTCGCGATGTGATGGCCGCGAAAAAGGCAGAACGGCGATAGACTGTCGCTTTCGCGACGAGCCGCATGCGCGCCATGTCCGGTTTTTCTTGAAATTCCTCGGGTTTCTCACAATATTGATGACATCCGGTACTTTTTACCGGGCAAAGGAGTGAAATTACGATGGCCAACTGGTCGGATCCCCGCATTGTCGGCGCCCCCTTGGGTGCTGCTGCTGGCACGCAAAGCGCCGCTTATGATGCGGGCCTGCGTTCCTATATGCTGTCTGTTTACAACTACATGGCGTCTGGCGTCCTGTTGACGGGCATTGTTGCCCTGCTGTTCGCCAGAAGCGGTTTTGCCCAATCCATCATGATGGGCCCGGGCATCCTCAAATATGTAATCATGTTCGCGCCGCTTGGCTTTGTGTTTGCCCTGAGCTTCGGCATCAACCGCATGTCGACTGCGGCGGCTCAGGCAACCTATTGGGCCTATGCTGCTGTGATGGGCCTTTCGCTGTCCACCATTTTCCTTGTCTATACCGGGACATCGATTGCGCAGACTTTCTTCGCGACGGCGGCTGCGTTCGCCGGCCTCAGCCTTTATGGATATACGACGAAGAAGGATCTCTCCGGATTCGGCACGTTCCTGATCATGGGGGTTGTTGGCCTTCTGGTCGCGAGCATCGTGAATATCTTTCTGCAGTCTGGCCCGTTCCAGCTGGTCATCAGCGCCCTTGGCGTCCTCATTTTTGCGGGGCTGACAGCCTATGACACGCAGAAGATCAAGTCGATGTACAGCTATGTCGCGGGCAGCGAGATGGTTGGGAAGTCGGTTGTGATGGGCGCGCTGCAGCTCTATCTCGACTTTATCAACATGTTCATGTTCCTGCTGCGCCTGTTCGGTTCGCGCGACTGATCGAATATAGGTCAATTCTGGACACAGGGCCCGGCGGGAGAGATCCCGTCGGGCCTTTTTGTGTGCCCTATTCGGGCAGGAAGTCAGGCACGCTCAAATAACGTTCGCCGGTGTCATAGTTGAACCCGAGCACGCGGGCATTTCTTGGCAGCTCCGGCAATTTCTGGGCAATCGCGGCCAGGGTCGCGCCCGATGAGATGCCAACCAGCATGCCCTCTTCAGTAGCCGATCTTCGTGCCATTGCCTTCGCATCTGCCGGATCAACCTTGATGACCCCGTCGAGCAATTGGGTATGCAGGTTTGCGGGAATGAATCCCGCGCCAATGCCCTGAATGGGATGCGGAGCTGGCGAGCCCCCGGAAATGACCGGCGACAATGTGGGCTCGACAGCAAAAACCTTCAGGTTGGGCCAGGCTTTCTTCAGGACCTGTGCGACACCGGTGATATGCCCGCCGGTGCCGACGCCAGTGATGAGTGCATCCAGCGGCGTGTCTTTGAAGTCCTCCAGGATCTCGGGCCCGGTCGTGCGGACATGCACATCGATGTTTGCCGGATTCTCGAACTGCTGGGGCATCCATGCACCCGGCGTTGTGTCCACAATCTCGATTGCGCGCTCAATGGCCCCCTTCATCCCCTTTTCGCGCGGCGTAAGGTCAAACGTTGCCCCATAGGCAAGCATCAACCGGCGACGCTCGATCGACATGCTTTCCGGCATCACCAGAACCAGCTTGTAGCCCTTGACGGCAGCGACCATGGCCAGCCCGATGCCGGTATTGCCGGACGTCGGTTCAACGATGGTGCCTCCCGGTTTGAGCGCGCCGGACCGTTCTGCATCCTCGATCATCGCCAGGCCGATTCGATCCTTGATCGAACCACCGGGATTGCTGCGTTCAGACTTGATCCACACCTCGGCATCAGGGAACAGGCGCGAGACCCTGATATGTGCGGTGTTGCCAATGGTTTCGAGAATATTGGCGGCCTTCATGTCGTCGTCTCCCCTGGTAAATCGAAAGTCTTTGCCCGGCGCAGTTCCGGGAAAATATAGGCCCAGATCAGAGTCACGGCAATTGCCCCCGCGCCGCCAAGCACAACAGCTCCAACAGGCCCGACCAATGCTGCCGCCAGGCCGGATTGAGCTTCACCCAGCTCATTGGAACCCGAGATTGCGAGTTGAGAAACAGCATTCACGCGACCCCGCATCTCATCGGGCGTGTAAAGCTGAACAAGCGACGAGCGAACATAGACCGAAAGCATGTCTGCACCGCCAAGGATCGTCAGCATCGCAAGGGAAAGCCATACATTGGTTGACAGCCCGAACACGATTGTTGCGCCGCCAAAGGCAATGACGGCCGCAAGCATCTTGATGCCCACATTGTTCGCCAGAGGGCGATAGGAAAACCAAAGGGCCATGGCCGTCGCTCCGAAGGCTGGCGCACCTCGAAGCCAACCCAGGCCATCCGGGCCGATTTTCAGAATGTCGCGCGCGTAAACGGGGAGAAGAGCGGTCGCGCCAGCAAGGAGCACGGCAAAAAGATCAAGGGTTATGGCCCCCAGAAGAAATCGGTGCCCGCGGACATAGTCCAGACCATCGATCATCTGGCGCAGCGGATGGGATTCTCCCTTGATGGACGTCCGTGCGTAGGGGCGGATCGAAAGGATCGATAGTGTCGTGATCGCCAGCAACGCGGCTGCCACCCAATAGGAGGATGCAGGCTCGGCCGCATAGGCCAGCCCGCCAAGCGCGGGACCAAGAATGCCGCCTGTCTGCCAGGCAATGCTGCTCATTGCGATTGCGCGAGGCAGGGACGCCGGCGGCACCAGATTCGGCGCGATGGAGCTGAGAGATGGACCATTGAAAGCCCTCACGACACCATGGAGGGCGGCCACGACAAAAAGGGCAGGAAGGTTGAGCGTGCCCTGCTCGGTCATCCAGCCCAGTGCCAGTGCATTGAGCAGGTCCAGTGAAATGGCTGCCGATGCGACATACCGGCGGTCGAAACGGTCGGCCATCCAGCCTGCCACCGGCATCAGGACAAGCAGCGGGAGAAACTGTGCGATGCCAATCAGCCCCAGCTGGAATGCTGCTGCCTTGGGCCCCATGCCATAATCGGTTCGCGCGACATCATAGGCCTGCCAGCCAATCACCACCACCATGCCGACTTGAGCGAGGACTGCAGAAAAGCGCGCGATCCAGAAAAGGCGATAGTCCCGGAAGGCGAGGGGTGATTGCGGCGCTGTCACTGTGTCAGGTCCATCTGCTTCTGAGCAATCTGCGGAAGGTCGCCGAACTGAAAGGACGCGCCCCTGCCCGTTCCCCGAATGATTGCCATGGACCCGCCTTAGGCAAGGCTTACAAAGCTGTCGAGAACACGTTTTCTTCCTGCCTGCTCAAAATCAATTTCCAGCTTGTTGCCTTCAATGTCCGCAATGATGCCGTAGCCGAACTTGCTGTGAAAGATCCGGCATCCGATCGAAACATCGGTACGACCCTTTGTCCCCAGGCTCACGGCGCTGCCGCGCGCTTCCACGATCCGTGCAGGTTGAGTGGAATATCCGCTACTGGCTGCACGTTGCCAGCCTGGCCCACGCCCGGCGCCGCGCTGCACATGAGCAAAGGGGTCGATCCTTTCCGACCAGCTTGCCCGCCACAAACTTTCCCCACCTGTCATGCTGCTGTCCTGGGTGATGTGCGCTTCGGGCAGCTCGTCGATAAACCGCGAAGGGATGCTTGAGGTCCATTGCCCATAGATCCGCCGATTGGCCGCATGAAAGATGGTGCAGTGCTTGCGCGCCCGGGTGATCGCAACATAGGCAAGCCGGCGTTCCTCCTCGAGGCTCTTGAGCCCGCCCTCGTCCAGCGCACGTTGTGAGGGAAAGACGCCCTCTTCCCAGCCAACAAGAAAGGTGTGCTCGAACTCCAGGCCTTTTGCCGCATGGATGGTCATGATGGCGACCTTCTGGTCGTCAGACGCGGCATCATTGTCCATCACCAGGCTTACATGCTCAAGAAAGGCGCCGAGCGTCTCATAGTCTTCCATCGCACGGACGAGCTCGCTGAGGTTCTCGAGTCTGCCTGCGCTTTCCGCAGAGCGGTCCGCCTGCAGAATTGCGGTATAGCCACTTTCATCAAGAATGGCCCGAGCCAGCTCGGGATGCGGCAGGCTTGCTGCCCTGTCCCTCCAGCTTGCAAGATCGCTGACAAAGCCGCCCAGTGCGCGCCGCGCCTGGGGAGTCAGTTCATCGGTATCCAGGATTCGCACCGCGGCTTGCGTCAGTGGAATGCCCTGTGCCCTCGCTAGGTGCTGTACACGGGCGATGGCCTTGTCACCTAACCCACGTTTCGGCTGATTGACGATGCGTTCGAAAGCCAGATCATCTGCTGGCTGGTTGACGAGCCGGAGATAGGCAAGGGCATCCCGAATTTCGGCACGCTCATAAAAGCGGAAGCCGCCGACAATCCTGTAAGGAAGTCCAATGGCAATGAAGCGATCCTCAAATTCCCGTGTCTGGAACTGGGCGCGGACGAGGATGGCTGCGTCATCAAGCGATCCGCCATTGCGCTGATGTGCCTCGATCAGGTCTCCCACCCGACGGGCTTCCTCTGGACCATCCCAGACGCCAAGGACCTCGACCTTTTCGCCGCCTTCGATGTCTGTCCACAAGGTCTTGCCGAGCCGTCCGCCATTGTGCGCAATCAGGCCGGACGCTGCCCCCAGGATATGGGGTGTCGATCGGTAGTTCTGTTCCAGCCTGACAATCGTCGCACCGGGAAAGTCCTGCTCGAAGCGCAGAATGTTGGTCACTTCGGCGCCACGCCAGGAATAGATTGACTGGTCATCATCCCCCACGCAGCAGATGTTCTTGCGTGTCTGCGCCAAGAGCCTCAGCCAAAGATACTGAACGGCGTTCGTATCCTGATATTCGTCAACAAGGATGTATTTGAATCGCTGCTGATAGTCCTCAAGCACGTCGCGGTGGGTCTTTAGAATGGTCAGGACGTGCAGCAGAAGGTCGCCAAAATCGCACGCGTTGAGTGCCTGCAGCCGATCCTGGTAAATCTGATAGAGCTCGGCGCCGCGGCCATTCGCAAAGCGCTCGCTTTCGCCGGCATCGACGTCCCGGGGCGTTAGTCCCTTGTTTTTCCACTGATCAATCAGCGCGCCCAGCTGGCGCGCGGGCCAACGCTTCTCGTCCAGATCGGCGAGCTGGATCACCTGCTTCAGGAGTCGTATTTGGTCATCCGTATCGAGAATCGTGAAGTTGCTCTGCAGGCGCACCAGTTCGGCATGGCGCCTCAGCATCTTCGCACCGATGGAATGGAAAGTCCCAAGCCAGGGCATGCCCTCGACCGCGCTCCCGATGATCCGGCCCACGCGCTCCTTCATTTCCCGCGCTGCCTTGTTTGTGAAGGTGACGGCAAGAATTTCGGATGGCCATGCCTCGCGCGTGGCGATCAGATGGGCAAGCCGCGCCGTCAGTGCTGCCGTCTTCCCCGTACCTGCGCCCGCCAGCATCAGGACCGGGCCTGCAACGGTCAGCACGGCTTCCCGTTGCGGCGCATTCAAACCCTTGAGGTAGGGCGGCTCAAACGATTGTGCAGGGGTGTTCATCGTCATGAACGATTAGGGAACATTGTGACTTCGGGCAAGCATCGAGGCGGGCATCGCACCAATGCCCGCTTGGCCGCGGTGATGCAGGGCGTTAGGGTGGCTTCACGACATGCAGATTTACCTTCCCATCGCCAATATGTCGGTCAACATCCTGACCATCATCCTGCTCGGCGGGACGGTCGGCCTGTTGTCCGGCATGTTCGGCGTGGGCGGCGGATTCCTGACGACGCCACTGCTCATCTTTTTTGGCATTCCGCCAACGGTTGCTGCGGCCTCGGCTGCGACACAGGTGACAGGGGCCAGCGTCTCAGGCGTGCTTGCCCATTGGGAACGCGGCGGCGTTGACCTGCGGATGGGGCTGCTGCTGGCGGCCGGGGGCGTCATTGGCGCGATCATGGGTGCCTGGCTGTTCAATCTGCTAAGCGGGCTTGGCCAGATCGATACGGCGATCAACATCCTGTATGTGGCATTGCTCGGATCGATTGGCAGGCTGATGGCCCGTGATGCCTGGCGTGACCTCAGGGCAGAGCGGTCCGGAGAGCCAGTCCAGGTCCGAAAGGTGCATCATCACCCGCTGGTGGCCAATCTTCCCTTTCGCTGGCGCTTCTACAAGTCCGGGATCTACATCTCTCCTCTCGCGCCCCTCGGTCTGGGTCTCTTTACGGGCATCCTGACTGTGCTGCTCGGGGTGGGCGGCGGATTCGTGGTGGTGCCGGCCATGATCTACCTGCTCGGCATGTCTGC
>CAYSCC010000079.1:0-6949 GCA_964429375.1 uncultured Chakrabartia sp. | reverse complement strand
ACCTGTGCCACCAGATCAATCCATGTGCTTGAGGCCGACGCGCAAATAGTCCCAGCCCGTGATGATCGTCAGTCCCGCAGCTCCCCAAAGGCAAATCAGCCCAACCTCCTTGATCCAATAATGGGCAGGCAGCGCGCCCGCCAGAATCAACGCCCCCAGAGCAACCAGCTGGAGAGTCGTCTTCCATTTTGCGAGCTGCGAGACGGGAACCGACACCCTCAATTCGGCAAGAAATTCCCGCAAGCCCGAAACAGCGATTTCGCGCAACAGGATGATCAGCGCAGGAATAAGATGCAGGCCTGTGATTGATGCTGCCTCGTGGCGCGTTCCGACAAGCATGACGATCACGGCAGCAACCATGATCTTGTCGGCTATGGGGTCCAGAAAGACGCCAAGCTTGGAAACGGTGCCCTGCGCGCGCGCCAGATAGCCGTCGAAATAATCTGTGATCCCCATCAGGCAATAGAGGCCGAAGCCAAGTCCATAGCCAAGTTCCCAACCGGGATACCACAGCAGTGCGACAAGGATGGGCACGGTAAAGATGCGCGATAGCGTCAAAAGGTTTGGAAGTGACAGCATTGCCCCTAATCTCTACCCGATCATCAAAAATCCGCCAGTGCCCAATTGCGGGTCCTGAAAAAGGGATGCAGAGGCGTCCCGCACCGCCGACAGGGAGTTGAACATGCGCAGTTGGATGAAGTCTATAGCCTTGGCAGCCGCGTGCATCGGATCTTCACCAACCCTTGCGGGCCTTACGCCCGCCGAGAGGCAGATGAACGCGACCGTCGATTCGGAATTTGAACGCTCTGTTTCCCTGCTGGAGCGGCTGGTCAACCAGAACAGTGGCACCCTGAATTTTGAGGGGGTCGAAGCGGTCGGAATGCTCATGCGCGAAGAGCTTGCGCCGCTTGGCTTTGAGGTCACATGGAAGCCGATGGCACAGGCGCGGCGGGCAGGCCATCTTATTGCCCTCCACAAGGGCAAGCCCGGAACCAAAAGGCTTTTGTTGATCGCACATCTCGACACCGTCTTTGAAAAGGATTCCCCGTTCCAGAAATTCAGGCGGACCGGAAACGAGGCAGAAGGGCCAGGCGCGGGCGACGACAAGGGCGGCCTTGTCGTGATTGTCTCGGCCTTGCGGGCGATGAAAGCGGCCGGGACGCTGGGAAATGCCAATATAGAAATCGTGATGACCGGTGATGAAGAGGATGCCGGCGACCCGATCGAAGTTGCGCGGGCCGACCTGATTGGCGCTGGCAAACGCGCTGATGTCGCGCTCGATTTTGAGGGGCTGTCCATCGAAAACGGACGCGACATGGGTTCCATTGCCAGACGGTCATCAAACAGCTGGATACTCACGGCGACCGGCAAGACAGGTCATAGCTCGCTGATCTTCAACAACAGTTTCGGCGACGGAGCCATTTTCGAGCTGGCGAGGATCATCAGCCGCTTTCGGCTGGAGCTGCCGGAACCCAATCTCACCTTCAATGTCGGTTTGATCGCTGGGGGCACTGATGCCGCAATGGATGCAGACGGCATCCGCGCAACGGCGCGCGGCAAATCAAACATCATTCCGGCAACTGCCATAGCCCGCGGCGATTTCCGGACGCTGAGCGACGAACAGACTGACCGCGTCAAGGCGAAGATGATGGCTATCGTCGCTGCCCATGCGCCAGCAACAGGGGCTGAAATCCGGTTTGAAACCGGCGCCTATCCCGCGATGGCACCGACAGACGGCAATCGTGCCCTGCTGGCCCGTCTGAACGCCATCAACGGGGATCTTGGTCTGCCCGAAATGGACCCGCTCGATCCCCTGAAACGGGGAGCGGGGGACATCTCCTTCGTCGCAAAGGATGTGGATGGCCTTGTTGGGCTGGGTGCATCCAGTCGCGGCGATCATGCGCCGGGCGAAACGGTCGATCTCGGGTCGATTCGACGGCAGGTCAAGCGCGCTGCCATCCTCATGTCGCGACTTTCGCGCGAAAGACCTTGAGACAGGTTGACGTTTACGTAAAAAGTTCCAATTCAAAACCCGTTGGACGAGAAATCGACTCGGAATTCCAAGGAGAAGCCAGAATGGACAGTTACCTCAAACATTACATCAACGGCCAATGGGTCGATTCAATCGGCGGCAAGCGCCATCTGGTCATCAGCCCTTCGACCGAAGAGCCCTGCACCGAGATCACGCTTGGAACACAGGCCGATGTGGATGCGGCGGTGGCAGCTGCCAAGGCTGCATTCGAGACATTCAGCCAGACGAGCCGTGAGGAAAGGCTGGCCCTGATGGGACGGATCGTCGAGGAATACAAGAAGCGCGCAGGCGATCTGGCCAAATCCATGGCCAATGAAATGGGAGCCCCGTTGAACTTTGCCGCGACCGCACAGGTCGGCGCAGGCATTGGCGGCTTTCTTGGCACGATGGAAGCGCTCAAGACGTTCGAATTCAGCGAAAGGCACGGCGCAAACCTAGTCGTTTACGAGCCGATTGGTGTTGTGGGCATGATCACGCCGTGGAACTGGCCGCTCAACCAGATTGCCCTGAAGGTTGCACCCGCACTGGCTGGGGGCAACACGATGATTCTGAAGCCATCGGAGGAATGCCCCGGCAATGCTGCAATCTTCGCCGAGATCCTGGATGCTGCAGGCGTGCCGGCAGGTGTCTTCAACCTTGTCCAAGGTGACGGCCCGGGGGTGGGTGCCGCCATTTCCGCTCACAAGGGCATCGACATGGTGAGCTTTACCGGATCCACGCGTGCGGGCATTCTTGTCGCCAAGGCCGCAGCCGATACGGTCAAGCGCGTCCATCAGGAACTTGGCGGTAAGTCTCCAAATCTTGTCCTGCCAGGGGCCGACCTGCCAAAGGTCCTTCCCCCGACGGTGGCAGGCGTTCTGATCAACACGGGCCAAAGCTGTATCGCGCCGACCCGCATTCTTGTTCAGAAGGACCAGGAGGCCGAAGCTGTCGGCATTATCAAGGGGCTGTTCGAAGGCACGCAGGTTGGCGATCCCCTGACGGAAGGGGCGCACATTGGCCCCGTTGTCAACAAGGCGCAGTTTGAAAAGATCCAGGGCCTGATTCAGTCTGCGATTGACGATGGCGCCAAGCTGGAGACGGGCGGCACTGGCCTGCCGACCAACGTCAACCGCGGCTATTTCATCAAACCGACAGTCTTTTCAGGCGTGACGCCCGATATGCGGATTGCCAAGGAAGAAGTGTTTGGTCCCGTCGCCACCGTGATGAGCTATTCGACGCTTGAGGAAGGCGTGCAGATCGCCAATGACACGGACTATGGCCTTTCCGCGGTCATTTCGGGAGATCCTGAAAAGGCAGCGACCGTGGCGCCCAAGCTGAGGGCTGGCATGGTGGCCGTGAACAACTGGGGCCCTGCGCCCGGCGCGCCGTTCGGCGGCTACAAACAGTCTGGAAATGGGCGCGAAGGCGGCCTCTTTGGCCTCAAGGACTTCATGGAGATGAAAGCGATCAGCGGCATTCCTGCCTGATCCCTGCATGTCCTGCATTTTTGGGGGGAGGCATTCAAAATGCTTCCCCCTTTTGACGTCCGGCACTAGGAGGCGGGCATGACGGACGCGCTGACCATTGCCCTTGCCCAGCTATCCCAGCGCATGGGTGATCTTTCAGCCAATGCCGATGCCATGCTCAACGCACGAAAGCTGGCGACGGGCGCAGACCTGGTGCTGTTTCCCGAGCTCCAGCTGATTGGCTATCCGCCCGAGGATCTTGTCCTCAAACCGGCACTGGCCGACAAGGCGGACATCGAACTCGCCCGGCTTGCTGCGGCCACGGCCGACGGCGGGCCGGCGATGCTGGTCGGCACCATTCGGCGGCACGAAGGCAAGCTTTACAATGCCATGGTCTTGTTGGACGGAGGCAAAATCGCCGGTGAAAGGTTCAAGCGGGAGCTTCCCAATTACGGAACCTTTGACGAGAAGCGGCTTTTTGCCAGCGGCCCGCTCCCGGATCCCCTGTTATTCCGGGGCGTGCGCATCGGGATCCCCATTTGCGAGGATGTCTGGTGGCCGGAAGTGTGTGCCCATCTCAAGGACAAGGGGGCCGAGCTTCTTCTGACACCCAATGGGAGCCCCTATGAAATTGACAAGGACGACCTTCGGTCGTCCATCGTTGCCGCAGCGCGCGTTCGCGAGACTGGCCTGCCGATGGCCTACCTCAACCGGGTCGGAGGCCAGGATGAACTGGTGTTCGATGGGGCTTCCTTTGTCATGAACGGCGACGGCACGGTGGCTCATCAGCTAGTTGATTGGGAAGAAGATATTCGGCTGACTCACTGGGTCCGCAGCAATGCAGGCTGGGCATGCGACAGCGGAGAAATCTCCCGGCTCGAACCGTTTCCGTCCGATGCCTATCATGCCATGATGATCGGGCTGCGCGACTATGTGAATGCCAATCGATTCCTCGGCGTGGTTCTGGGTCTTTCCGGGGGCATCGATTCTGCACTGTGCGCAGCCATTGCCGCCGATGCCCTTGGTCCGGACCGCGTATGGTCCGTCATGCTCCCCTCGCGGTTCACGGGGCAGGAAAGCCTTGCTGATGCGTGCGAGTGCGCGCGCATGATCGGGTGCAGGCTTGATACGATCCCTATTGCCCCAGCGGTGGCCGCATTCGACACCATGCTTGCGGGTTCGTTTGCCGACAAGGATGTCGACATCACCGAAGAGAACATCCAGTCGCGCATTCGCGGCGTTACCCTGATGGCTCTTTCAAACAAGTTCGGGCCAATGCTCATGACAACAGGCAACAAGTCCGAGATGTCGGTTGGATATGCGACAATCTATGGTGACATGGCCGGCGGGTACAACCCGATCAAAGATGCCTACAAGATGACGGTCTTTGCGCTGTCGCGCTGGCGCAATGCCCACAAACCGCGGCTGGGACTGGGGCCTGACGGACCCGTCATGCCTGAAAACATCATCACGAAGCCCCCGTCAGCCGAACTCAGGCCGGATCAGAAGGATTCGGATTCGCTTCCCGACTATCCAGAGCTGGATCCGATCCTCCTTGGCCTCGTCGAAGAAGAATTGTCTGTCGACGAGGTCGCGGCCCGCGGTTTCAACAGGGAAACAGTTGTGCGCATCGAACGATTGCTCTGTCTTGCCGAATACAAGCGCAGGCAAGCCCCTCCGGGCGTGAAACTTGGCAAGCGCAATTTTGGCCGTGATCGCCGGTATCCGATCACCAACGCGTTCAGAACAGCATGACCGTTACAACCCGATTTGCGCCGTCGCCCACAGGAAATCTGCACGTCGGCAACATCCGCACGGCCCTTCACAACTGGCTGTGGGCGCGCAAGCACGGTGGACGGTTCATTCTCCGGATTGATGACACCGACATCGAACGATCCCGCGAAGACTATGTCGTACAGATCCGCGCGGACCTTGAATGGCTGGGATTGGGCTGGGACGAGGAAGCGCGCCAGTCGGCCCGTTTCGACCTCTATGAAAGAAAGTTCGAGACTCTCGTGGCAGCGGGCCGAATTTATCCCTGTTACGAGACTCCGGAGGAACTTGAGCTGAGGCGCAAGATCTTGCTTGGTCGGGGCCTTCCGCCAGTCTACGAACGCTCGGCCGAAGGGACGGCAATTCCCGAAGGTCGCACCCCGCACTGGCGATTCAAGCTCGATCACTCGGCCATGATTGAATGGGACGACCTGGTGCGTGGCCACCAGAAATTCGATCCGAAGCTGCTGTCGGATCCTGTGGTCCGCAGGGCAGACGGCTCCTGGCTCTACATGCTGCCATCAGCCATCGACGACATCGATCTGGGCGTGACTCACGTCGTCAGGGGCGAAGATCATGTCACGAACACAGCCACCCAAATCCAGATGTTTTCCGCAATGGGCGCTGCGCCCCCCGTGTTTGCCCATGAAGCCTTGCTCACAGGCAGCGAGGGCAAGCTGTCAAAGCGCCTCGGATCACTGGGGCTGGAGGCCTTCAAGGACCAGGGAATCGAACCGCTGGCGTTGATTGCTCTGCTGGCCCGACTTGGCACATCTGACCCCGTTGAACCCGTTGCCGATATCGCCCCGCTCATCTCGGCAATTGATTTTTCTCGCTTTGGCCGCGCGCCAGCGCGATTTGACGAGGCAGAGCTTGTGCAGCTTAACGCACGCATCCTCCATCAAACCGGATTCGAAGCTGTTGCAAAGCGCCTTCCTGCCGGAATGAGTGAGGCTGCCTGGAATGCGATACGCCCCAATATCATGCGCGTTGATGATGCGCAGGACTGGTGGTCTGTGATTGAAGGTCCAGTGCACGCAGACGTCGCGGCGGACGACCGTCCCTATCTGCAGGAAGCTGCCCGGATTGCTGCTACGCTCAACTGGGCTGGCGATCCCTGGCACGAACTCACCGGGGCGCTCAAGGAAACGACAGGCCGAAAGGGCAAGCCACTCTTTCTGCCGTTGCGGATCGCCTTGACCGGGCGGGACCACGGCCCGGACATGAGCGCCCTGTTGCCACTGATTGGTCGTGAACGTTCGATTGCGCGCCTGACTGCGTGACTCGATTTGTGATATTGTTTCATTGACGGATATGTTGTAACATCTTCTTTGCGACAAGGATGTCTCCTTGCGTAGAAAGAGAGGATGTCATGGCCTATGCAGAAACGAGAACGCGGACCAGCCGGGTGGGCATAAGTGCTGCGTTCCTGATCAATGGCTTGATGGTCACCGGGATTGTCCTGTCCGTGCCCGATGTCTCACCAATCAAGATCGTTCACACAACACTCTTGGACATTCTGAAACCGGAGCCGCGGGAAGCAGTGCCTGTTGAGCGGCACAAGGCACCGTCCGCAAAGCCAGTCGTACACCCGCCGGCCGAACTGCCGCAAGCAAGCACCGACACGGCCACGCTCACCACATCGACGCTGCGTGGTGCAGAGGGAAGTGGCCCGGGCATTGAGCCTGCGCTGCCC
>CAYSCC010000078.1:0-6982 GCA_964429375.1 uncultured Chakrabartia sp. | reverse complement strand
TCCCGCGTCAAATCCGGTATTTTCGCCAAGAGCTTCGGCGGCGGTCAGGTCGATATCGTTTCGGGCAAGTTCGTCTTTTCCTGCACCGAGGCCTATCGCATCGAGAATGGCAAGATCGGCGCACCGCTGAAGGGAGCCACGCTGATCGGAGACGGGCCAAGCGTGCTGACGAAGGTGACGGGCATCGGCAATGATTTCGCGCTCGATGAAGGCATCGGCATCTGCGGCAAGGGCGGGCAGAGCGTTCCGGCAGGCGTGGGCCAGCCCACCCTGCTGGTTGACGGACTGACGGTGGGCGGAACCGCGGCTTAGGAGGACTGCATGTCGGAATTCACACCCGAGCTGACGGATGCGCACAGAGACTTCATCGCCAAGCAGCCGGTCTTTTTCGTGGCGACGGCCGCGCCGGGTGCGCGAATCAACCTCAGCCCAAAGGGGATGGACAGCTTCCGCGTGCTGGGCCCAACCCGTGTCGCCTATCTCGATGTGGGCGGCTCGGGCAACGAAACCCAGGCACATCTGTCTGCCGACGGGCGGATCACGATCATGTTCTGCGCGTTTGACCGGCCGCCGCTGATCCTGCGCATCTATGGCCGGGGCCGAGCCGTGCTGCCGCAGGACGCCGACTGGGATGAGGTGTTGGGCTTCTTCACCCTGTTGCCGGGCACGCGCCAGATTTTCGTGATTGATGTGGACAGTGTGCAGACCAGCTGTGGCTGGGGCGTACCACTGATGACGCTTCAGGCAGAGCGCGAGACGCTCTCGAAGTATCATGCCCAGCAGGATCCGGACGTGCGGATGGAAAAGCTGGGCACCCGCACCCAGAGCATTGATGGCCTGCCCCTGCGCGTGCAATCGCACCTGCCCTGGCAGGGCTGAACCATGCCCCTTGTCGAGTTCGCGCGCTATTACAACAGTTTCGAGGCCGGCCTTGCCCAATCGCGGCTGGCCGATTGCGACGTGGAGTCCGTGATCTTTGATCTGGAGATGTCAAACTATGCCGGCGGGCTTTCCATCCCGATCCGCCTGATGGTGCTGGAAGAAGACTTGGCTGCAGCGCGGATGGCCCTGCGCAGCGAAGACGGCGCGGCCTAACCGCCTTCCTTCCCGGTGCAGGCGCCCACGCGTTTGGCATCCATATCCATCTTCATCGACATGCCGCCCCCCGGGCCCCTGTTCGCCGTGGCCGCCATCGTGATCCGATAATGTTCGGGGGCATAGCTTCCCTTCATCGTCATCGTGCGCACGCCGCCCTGATCGTTGCACGTCATCGCGGCATCAATGATGCCCCCGGCCATGGTGAAATGGTCATACCGGCACTTGCTGTCTCCGCCGGAAAAGAAATCCTCCCGCGGCTTCTTGGCGTCTGCCTCCGTCAGGCAGGAGGTGAAGGTCTTGGGCTTGCCCATGATGCCCTTCATCTGCGCCGCCGCCTCGGGCGGCATCCCGGGCATCGACATGTCGACCATGGTCATCGTTGATTCCCACCGGCCTGGGGAAACAAACTGGCCATCCGCCGTGGCCTCCTTCACCTTTTCGGCGACTTCGGAGGCAGAGGCGTTTTTCATCTCCACACCCTTGTTGCACCCGGCAAGCGCAAGCACCGACGCGGCCAGAACCAGTTCATGCTTCAACATTGCCATTCTTCCCACCCGATGACGACAACCCCCAGCATCACCATTGCGCGACGAATGTCCAGCGGGGAGTTTCGATGAAGCACGGCTGGCGCCCCGTGCCTGACACGGGGCTTGGCTCAACTGAGCCGTTGGGCGCAACCCCGACATTCATTCCGCCGCGATAACGGTTCGCCAAGATGCGGACCCAGCCGGCCCTTTTCCATAGGGCATTGTCTTTCACTTCGACGGGACAGGAAAGCCAAGCCCCGCATCACCTGCGGGGTGACGGCGAGGAAATGGCGGACAGATGCACCAAACTCTGCGAATGCGAACTCTCTGGATACAACGACATTGAGGGCATTGCGCAGACTTGTTTGAATGCAGGGTGCGGTAGGGGCGCCCCTGCTGCGCGGGAAGATTTGGCAGCAAAAATATGCCCTATGGCCCGTTAACCATGTTGGGCCGGGCATTTCGATTGACAAGCTTCTGCGGAAATGGTCCGGCTGAATAACGGCTGTTGTCTGAAATGGGGGAGGGGAAACATGCGAAAGAACATCAAGTCGATATTGTGTGCCTGCGCTGCACTTTTTGCGCTGGGAAACAGCATTCCCGCATCCGCCGCACTGATCACCTATACCCTGTCGGGCATCGGCGGAGCCTCTCTCAACGGGACAGCCTATTCCGGAGAATTTGTTGCGACCGCCGTTGGCGATACCAGCACCGACTTTAATCCGGATCCCCGGATTACGGCCTATCTCAGCAATCCGCTGCAAATCAAATTTGGCGGGATCACCTTGACGTCGACATTGCCGACGCTGTTATTTGCAAGTCAAATCACGTCGAGCGTCGGCTTTGTTCAACTGAACTCCCCCGCTGGCGGGACGGGCTTCCATTATGTGACGTCCAACAACAACGCCTCCGCTTTCGCAACCTACGTGCCCAATACGGATATCGGCCCCGTGCCGGTTACATTCGACTTGCTCCCGGCGGTGTTCCCGCAATACCTTGACACCGATTTGGGAAGGCTGACCTGGACGCCGGGCAGTTTCCAGAATGTCACATTCAAGGCGCAACTCGTCACGACCACGAGTGTTCCAGAGCCTGCTGCATGGGCGATGATGATCTTGGGTTTTGGTGCCGTGGGGAGCAGCATGCGCCGTCGCAGAAGGACTGTTGCCACCGCCTGAGGGGCAAAGTCTCGGATGGCGCCAGCGACCCCATAGAGTAGGCGGGCTGTGCAATGAGTCAGTTCGGATTCGGCCAGAAGCCGAAGAAGGCGAGTTCGGTTGCCAGCCGCTTGCAGCGGCTCGACTTGAGCTCATCCCACGACTGTACCTTTGGCGGGTGCTGACATTTCCGGTTCCGCTGCCCGTGTCCGTATTGCCCAACAAAGCTGCCGCAAGCGGACTGTCCGGACACGACCCATTGCGGACATTGGCTGCACTAAGGAGTTTGACAGCAAACTAGACGCAGCTCACTATTCGACAATGAATTTTCGCGAGCTTGAAAGCGACGACCACCCGGAACGCTTCAAGGAGCGCTTGAGAAAGGTCGCCAAGCACAAGCCTTCGGAGCAGGCGGAATGAGAAAATGGGTTGCTGCGACCTTCGCTATAGCATTTCTGATCGCCACTGCCATTTGGTGGCGTGGTTGGACGACACTGAAATGTCCTCCGGATAGTGTTGTCAGCAGCTTTGTAAGAGACAGGGCTACGGGAAAGCCAACGAAGTTGATTTGCCAGCATCGCGTGATCATCAATTAGCCGTGGTTTTGTAAACTACACATACGCCATTCTAAGAATGCCAAGAACCTAGCCTTCCGGAAAAACTGCTTCTCGCTTTATCTCTTCGAGCTCTGCTCACGTTTTGCGGTGCAATCGGTTTTGGAGGAATTTGTGGAGCACGGTCCAATACAGCTACAGCTGGCTCGCGACCGAAAGGCCAAGCAACCAAGCTAGAATCGTAATCGCCATAGTCATACACAAACCAAAGCTTACAAACTTTGCAGTTAGGCCGTATTTCCAAAATGCGCCCGCAAAAGTTAGAACGACCTCAAGTAGGTATGTGAAAATCAGCGCCGATTCGCCGAAATGGAACCAAGCCAACAAGAGTAAAAACTCAAACAGGATGATCCATACTAAAAATAATATCATGGTCATTTCGCCCTCCCATTAGATTTTGAATACCTACATAACAGGGATCATCCGCTTTCCATTCCAAATGCGTCATTGCGGCAATATCGGTTTCGACCCCATTGCGGACATTGGCGCGTCAGTCGTAGTCTGCTCTCTATGAAGTTGCATGATTACACTGCCGAAGTGCCATTTGAAGCGAAGATTGATTGTCAATTTCCTTATGGCGATAAAGCCGCATCCAGCGCCTTGATAGCCGAGGCTCGCAGCATCTCTTTGAACGCCCTCTTTTGTGTTCTGGATGAGATTTGCCGCCCACCCAGAAGCCGTGCAGTCACCGAGAAGCGACAGCGCGAACTGGTCGCCGAATGGTCCTCGACTTTCGAACATGAGTTGAAGGAACCACTTCTCCGCTGCGCCAACGCATTGGTGAGTGGTCAAACACTGCCTTGGCCGGAGGCAGTGGCCGTTATTGAACAGCTTGGCCATTTCGAAGGGCAAAGGGCCGCTCTGTCAGTCGCGTATTTCGCTGGATACTGCGATAGCGATGAAGGTGACGTGGCGTTGGACGCAGCAGCGAGCGCCGTGACGGACGCTTGGGAAAGTCAGGGCGTCTGACCAATGGCCGCTAACCACCCCACAGTCGACATGCAAACTGGGTAGCGAGCGACCCCATTGCAGACGTTCCTTAGAGGCGTCTAAGCTAATCCGCAGGAATTTGGGCGAGGCGAAGAATGAAATTTCCAGAAGGCCACTTAAATCTCTTCGTGGCCAAGATCGATGAACCAGCTGTTGGCCAACTTCGAATAGTGGTTGCAGAAGGAATGTTGGGAGACATCGAACCAATTGAATTTGCCGATATTGATCTTGGCGAAGTCCGACCGATCCAAGTCACTGACGAGAGCCGATTTTTTGAAATAATTTGGCCGCATTACGTCGCATACGCGGTACGAAATGAGAGCTACTGGAAAGCTGAAAAGCAAGAGCCGCCATTCAGCAAACATCTTTACCGACGCTTTGATAGCGCCTTCCTCGCATTCGTGGATGCTGCCACGTTCGCAGATGATGATTATCCTGGGCCATTACAACATTGGGCGCTGGATACCCTCAACCATTGTGTCGATGTGGTGAGTGTTAATCCCCCGAGCATCAAACAGATCAAGTCTAAGTTAAGCAACAAGCTTACCGCACCTAAAAAAGCGAGACCCAGTTAACGTCCGCTTACCACCCCAAATCGGACCAAGGGCGTTCGCACCCCTCCACCCGAAAGCGGACGCCGTTCGCGAAAAAGCCCTTTCCTATTTGATGCGAATCTGCTCCATCCTGTGTGATGAAGCGCAGAGCCTTCACTTCCCGAACCACCCGTGCCCCGATGCTCCCTCCGCAGGTATTGTTTTACCGGTGGGGAGTGACAAGTTTGACAACTTCCGGCCCGGTTTGGCGGACTCCGGGTCTTGCCGGCCTAGCCCCGGCCCTTGGGCGGCAGGCCCCACAAGGCGCGACCGTAATTTTCCGCAGCTTCTTCCCACACCAGCGAGACATGGGTGACGCCCACATCAATATCCCGCTTGAAGCGCTGGATCGGGTTGGCAAGGTACACCGAAGTCGCGCCCGCCATCAGGGAAAGCTTGCTCGCCACTTCGCCGATCCGCCGCGTGACATGGGCTGCATCACGGTGCGAGGCAAAGGCATCAATGGGCGAAGGCGGGCCGCCCGCTTCGGCCCAGCGGTTCAGTTCCTCCATGCGGTGGCGCATCACCAGTTCAGCCGCGTGAATATCCGTCAGGGCTTCTGTCAGGCGAATCTGGTTGGCAACCCGTTCCACCTGCTGTTCGCCGGTGAAGAGGCCCTTCTTCCCGATGAGCGTGGTGCGCACGGCCTCTGCCATGCCCGCAGCCATGCCGATCAGCGCCGCCGGGATCCCCCAGACAGCGGGCCAGGCAAAGGGCAGGCGGCCCATGGGGATGCCCAATTCCCTGGCGCCCGGCGTCGTTCCCATGGCCACATCCATGCCCGAAACCCGGCGGTGCGCGGGGACGAACACATTGTCGAGGATCAGATCCTTGCTGCCCGTGCCGCTGAGGCCGGAGACGAACCAGTCATCCTCGATCGTCACGTCGCTGCGCGGGATGAGCATCCAGTCAAAGCATGTGGGGCTGGGCTTCATGATCAGGAACCAGTCCGCAAAATCGCACCCGCTCGAGAATTTCCAGCGGCCGGTCAGCCGTGCCCCGCCGTCGACGTCCACCATCTCGCTCTTGGTCGCAAAGGATACGGTCGAGCACAGGCGATCATCGCTGCCAGCCCAATACTCTTCCTGCGCCTGCATCGGAAACAGGCTGACCTGCCAGTTGTGAATGACAAACAGGTTCGTGACCCAGCCGCTTGAGCCGCAGGCCGTGGCAATCGTGCGGATCACTTCAACAGCGGTATCCGGGGCCAGTTCATAGCCGCCAAAGCGTTTCGGCTGGAGGATCTTGGGAAAGCCCGCAGCACGGAACTCTGCCACCGTTTCATCGGGCAGGCGCCGGTTGCGTTCGGCCTCTGCGGATCGTTCGCGCAGGCCCGGGAGCAGCGCTTCTGCCCGTGCGATCATCTCCGCTTTTGTCGGGGTATCCCGCTGGACCCCAAGGCTGCCCACGTCCATGTTCATGGCTGATGTCCCTCACCCTGCGCTCGCCCCTTCCCAGGGCCATTTGCGCTACCTTGCCAGAGACATTCACAGCGAAACATAGGGACAAATACTAGGAGTGGGCCCGCCGGGACGGCATTGCCAGACAGCGGATGCTCGCCTATGTTCATGTTATGTCCTTGACGATCCGCACCACGCTTGATGAGCCGGAAACCGGTCAGGCCTTTATCCCGCACCGCCCGGAACGCCCGCCCAAATCGGATGGCGGACGGAAATTCAGGATCGTCAGCGACTATGAGCCATCGGGTGACCAGCCCACGGCCATTGCCGAGCTTGTCGCCGGGATCGAGGCGCAGGACCGTGATCAGGTCCTGCTTGGGGTGACGGGTTCGGGCAAGACGTTCACAATGGCCAAGGTGATCGAAGCGGTGCAGCGGCCAGCGCTTGTGCTTGCGCCCAACAAGATTCTGGCTGCCCAGCTATATGGCGAGTTCAAGAGCTTCTTTCCCGACAATGCGGTCGAGTATTTTGTCTCCTATTACGATTACTACCAGCCCGAGGCCTATGTGCCGCGGTCCGATACCTATATCGAGAAGGAAAGCT
>CAYSCC010000077.1:0-7035 GCA_964429375.1 uncultured Chakrabartia sp. | reverse complement strand
CTCCGTCTCCGCCACTAACCCCCGACATTGGTGTCCCGGTTGATGTCAGACGAATGTGGCAAGGGCAATTGATCACGGCTAGCGGGCCGAGATGAGCCGCAGATCCAGAGCCAAACCGTCGTGCCCGTTCAAGTAGTTCAACGCGTCGCCGGAAGTAATTCGGCTTGTCGTCTTGATGAATGTGCGGTTTCCGCGTTCGCTGAGGAATGTGGAGGACTTGCTTTTCGAGCGCGGCGTGAGCCTTTGTCGCAAGGCCATGCGGTTGTGGCAGAATCTTGTGGCCTGTGAACAGATCGAGTTGAGGGCCTCCGCGTCTGTCAGAGACAAGTTCGCATCCGATTGACAGCGCCGATTGAGGAAACACGGTCGCCGCATTCAACGTTTATTTTGCTAGTGTTGCAGTCCGCCAATTCCTCTCACCTTCTCACCGGCTCCTGGATGGAGCGAGTAGTGCCGTGCGCGAGTGGGCCGCCCGACAAAAGGCTCGCACCGGATTGGCACGGCATGATGATCAATGAGTGGGAGTGTGTGAGTTCCAACTGAAATGCGAACAAGCTCCGCAAAAGGAGTGATGGCAAATGGGGAGAGGAAAAAATGAGAATCGCGTTTGACGCCAGAAATGGTTTTGCGAGCACTGCCTGTTCGGCATTGGCGCTGCTCGCCGCATTCGGGGCCACACCGGCCGCTCTTGCCCAAAGCTCTCCGGCGACAGAAGCCGAAGACAGCGACCACATCACCGTTACCGCCCGCAAGCAAGAGGAATCCTTGCAGGATGCCCCCGTTGTCGTCTCGGTGATCAGCGGCGAAACGCTTGAGGACTTCCGCATCGACGAAGCAGCGGACCTGCTCAGCCGAGTAACCGGGCTTTCAGTCCAGATTGGCGGTTCGGGTGCCGGAGCACAGATTGGCATTCGCGGCATCAATTCATCGAACATTTCGAACGCATTCGATTCAGCGGTTGCCATCAATGTCGACGGCATTGCGGTCAGCACGCAGCGTATCTTGCAGGCGGCCTTCTTCGATATTGCCCAGGTCGAGGTCCTGAAAGGCCCGCAGCCCTTGTTTTTTGGCAAGTCCACCTCGGCGGGCGTGCTGACGATCCGGAGTGCTGATCCGACATCGAAGTGGGAAGGTGCAGGCAAGGCCTCTTACGAATTTGATGAAAGGGGCTACACCTTTGGCGGTTATATTTCAGGTCCGCTCACCGATACGCTCGGCATTCGTGTCGCGGCCGAGTATCAGGATATCGGTCGCTTCGTGAAGTTGCAGCCGAATGTCCCGGCGAAGGACCGCAACAAGGGCCTGTCCAACTTCATTGGGCGGCTGACACTCGCCTATGAGCCATCGGATCGCTTCAACACGAAACTGAAGCTGAACTATAATGAGCAACGCTCTGAAACGCTCAACGGGTTCACCGACATATTCTGCGGCCCCAACAACGCGCCCGAAGGATCCAGCCTGGCGGTTTTTGGATTGACGTTTGCGCCAACGCACAATTGCAACATCAGGGACAATCTCTTTCCTGGTCCGGATGGCCTTGCCAATATCAATCGTGTGCCCACCGGGCTGAACATCGGAAACCGGGACATCACGCAGGCGTTCAACGATACCGACCTGCTGCTCGCCAGCCTCGAAACGAATATCGGCCTGACCGACGCACTCACGCTCACTCTGCTGTCCGGCTATGTCGATCTCGACAACATCTACAACGACACGTTCAACTCGACCGGGCAACGCCCTGACGGGACTGCTGCCGGCTTTGCGGCGCCCTTCATCAACACGCTGAAACAATATACTCAGGAATTCCGTGTCTCGAGCGACTTCTCCGGCGCGTTCAACTTCCAGGTGGGCGGATTTCTGGAACGCCGCAGAAGCGGATTGTTGACGGCACAGAATGCGTTCCTGCCCTCAGCCGTGCTCGGGCCGGATGCGGCCACAGGCTTCACGTTCGACTGGCTTGCAGACCGACCGTTGCGGGCCAAAGCGATCTCTTTTTATGCGAGCGGATCGCTCGACCTTTCGGACTCGATCAACCTTTCAGGCGGCGTACGCTGGACCGACGAGAAAAAGAGCACAACAATTTCATTCCCCTATGTGCACTCGTTCATCGCCACCGCGTTTGGCGCGGTTCCGTCGGGATTCTTCGCGGGTCCGATCAAGTTCAAGGACAGCAATGTCTCGCCTGAGGTGGTTCTGAAATACTCGCCGAACGATGATCTGAATGTCTATGCCGCGTTCAAGACCGGGTTCAAATCGGGCGGCGTTGACAACAATACGCTGCCGACGGGGACAGTCAGGCTGCTCAACAATCCGGATCCGGCAGTCGCAGCCGCGGCTGCCAACTCGCTTCGGTTCAAGTCGGAAAAGTCCACCGGGGGCGAAATCGGAATCCGCTCTCAGCTGGCCGATCGCGCGCTAACCCTGAACGCGACCGCATTCTATTATGTGTTCGACAATCAGCAGATTCAGGTGTTCGATGTTGCCATCTTCAACTTCAGAACCTTCAATGCCGGTGAAACGACCACAAAGGGCATTGATATCGACTGGCGGTGGAAGACACCGGCTGAAGGACTGACCCTGAGTGGAGCCCTGTCATACCTGGACGCAAAGTTTACCGACACGTTCCTATCGACGGCCAATCTCGATCTCGACGGTCGCGACGCAGCGCGGGCGCCCAAATGGTCGGGAAACATCGCCATGAACTGGGATATTCCCGTCAGCGAGTCGCTTGAACTCGGCCTCAACTCGGTTGTTTCCTATACAGGTGACTATTTCGTTTCGACGACGCATCCCGCCAGATATAATCCCGTGACCGGCGTTGGTGACCTTGTACAGAACGGCTTTTTCACGGTTGATGGGTCGGTCTCGATAGGGGACCCGGATGGAAAATGGACCTTGTCCCTGATTGGAACCAACCTGACCAACAAAATCTTCATCAACACCTCCGGCCCGCCGCCATTCGGCCCGGCAGGAACGGATGACCGGTTGGTCACGCTCAACAGGGGGCGCCAGGTCTTTGTGGAGGTTGGATTTAAATTCTAGGATCAGGCCCGCAGCGTCGCGTGAGCCGAACTGGTCCGCAAAGTCGGGGTCCGTCGTCAAGTTAACTTCCCAAGGACGTGCGGACCCCGAAACGCGGAAATTCATGCTGCAGCGGTCGACCCGTTGAGCCACACCGCCATGGTCGAGGATCGGAGTTGACGCATGGTGGTCTCGGGAGACGAGATGACGCTGGGTATTGACGGTGTTGTCGACTGCTGAGTGGGTTGAGGTGAACCGCTGAGCCTGACCCAGGGATTCGAGGCGCTGCATTTTTTGCTCTTGAATTCAGCTCGGCCCGTCATGCGGGCGCTCTCCTGGCCGGGGTGGCTTTTCAAAGCCATGCATGCCCAACCACCACTGAATGGCAATGATGGCGCCCTTGGCTGGCTGTAGCATGCCCAGCATCAAGACCAAGGCAGACGCCATGATCAGCGTCATCAATGCCCAAACGGGCAGATCGGTATGGTTGACCAGCGCAATGATGACGGGAGCAAGAAGATGACCTGTGATCAATATCGCAAGGTAGGCCGGAAAGTCATCGGCCTGCTGGTGGGCCCAATTCTGTCCGCAGGCACTGCAATGACTCATCGGCTTCAGGAACCTGGAGAAAAGACGCTCTCCCGCACAGCTCGGGCAACGGTTGAATGCGCCCCTCAAGGCCGCTTGCGCAGCGGACTTCGGCAAGGTCTGGGGCAGTCCGGCATTCGTCATGCGCGCGCCGCCTGAAGGAGCGCCTTTACAACCCACTTCAGTTTTGCGCCATTGCTGATGACCACGCGTCGATCCCATGCCGCTTGCCCGCGCGCGGCCACTTCACGCGCAATGTCGCCATATATGCCTGCGGCTGCCAGCACTGCCCATCGAGCGCGAAAAGGCAATTTTCGGGCGCCGATCCTGCCACTGGCCTCAAAGTCGGCCGCCATATCTGCAAGCCACCATCCGATATCGGCCAGTCTTGACCGGTAGAAGGGGCGCATCTGCTCTCCTGGAGGGATGTCCGCCTCGGCGAGCCATTCATCCGGGATGTAACAGCGCCCGGCTGCGTCATCCTCGCTGATATCCCGCGCAATATTGCCGAGCTGGAAGGACTTGCCGAGGTCTGAAGCACGTTCGAGGGTTGCCTCGTCATTTGGGTCGACCCCCATGATGACAGCCATCATGCAGCCAACCGCGCCTGCGACATGGTAGCAATACTTCAATAAGTCCTGTTCTGTCCTCGGGTGCCAGCCAGATGCATCAAGCGCAAAGCCTTCGATCAAGTCATAGACATATTTGTGCGGAATGGCGCATTCGCGCACAACAATTGCCAACGCATCAAAGGCCGGATCCCCTGTCGACGTTCCTTCAAGCGCCATGGTTGTGAGGTCGGCAATCTGCGCCAGGCGCTCGGCCGGGTCATCCACCGTAGACATCGTTCCGCCATGGTCCTGCCCGTCGGCAATGTCATCGCAGCGGCGGCACCAGCAGTAAAGGAGCCAGACGCGCTCGCGCGTCTGTTGATCCAGAACCCGGGATGCCAGGGCAAAGGATGTAGACCCGCGCCCGATGGATTGGCGGGCATGATCGACAAGGGCCGCGCGCGCGTCGTTCACAGATCGAAGCGATCCAGCCATTTGGTCTGATCCGGGGCTTCGAATGCCAACATCTGGTCCAGCAGCGCGCCTGCGTCACTTTCGGCGATGATCATCTCGCGATGGACCCGAGTGACAAACCGTTCATCAACACAATGCTCAAGAAATGCAAAAAGTGGGTCATAGAATCCGGAAATATTTAGAAAACCACACGGCCGGGTGTGGTACCCCAGCTGTCCCCAGGTCAGCATCTCGAAAATCTCATCCATTGTCCCAAATCCACCAGGCAAGGCAATGAAACCCTTGGCAAAATCCGCCATCAAGGACTTTCTCTCATGCATTGTGGATACGACATGCAGTTCAGTGCATCCCGTATGGGCCAGTTCCTTTTCTTCAAGAGCCGCAGGGATCACACCTATCACTTCGCCGCCAGCGCCTAGAACGGCGTCTGCGATTACACCCATCAAGCCGACGCGACCCCCGCCGAACACGAGCCCGATTTGCCGTGCGGCCATTTCCCGACCCAAAAGTCGTGCGCCCTCCGCATAGGACGCGTTTGCGCCTGGAGACGACCCGCAATAGACTGCTATTCGCCTCACCGTGCCAAGTCCTCGAGCATGAGTTTTGCCGTAGCCTTTGCGCTGCCGACCACGCCGGGAATGCCGGCGCCGGGATGCGTGCCTGCGCCAACAAAATAGAGATTGGGGATCACGTCGTCCCGGTTGTGCACGCGAAACCAGGCTGATTGTGTGAGTATTGGCTCAAGGCTGAAAGCGCTGCCATGATGGGCTGCCAGATCGTTGGCAAAATCTGTGGGCGCATAGCGAAAGCTCGTAACGATTCGCGATCGAATATCCGGTATCAGGCGGCGCTCAATCTCGTCCAGAATGCGGTTTTCGAGCAGTTGGCCAATTTCACCATCCCAATCCAGCGGGGCTCGTCCGAGATGGGCAACAGGAGCAAGGGCGTAAAAAGTCGAACACCCGTCCGGGGCCATTGATGGATCCGTAACCGTCGGATGATGGAGATAGAGTGAGAAATCCTGCGGCAGAATGCCATGCCGGTAGATATCGTCGAGAAGGCCTTTGTAACGGGGGCCAAAAAGGATCATGTGATGCGGAATGCCGGGCCAGCTGCCCCTTATCCCGAAATGCACCACGAAAAGCGAAGGTGAAAAGCGCTTTCGTTCAAGCGAAGCGGCGGCGCGTTTGCCGCGGCGATTACCGGTCAGAAGGTCGCGATAGCTGTGTATGATATCGGCGTTTGATGCGACAGCATCCGCATTGGCATGCCATCCAGAGCGCGTCCTGACGCCAGTTACCTTGTCGCCGAGTGTTTCAATCTCCTCCACGGGGTCATCGAGGCGAATGGTTCCACCCAAACGCTCGAACTGCGTCACCAGGGCGGCAACAAGGCGGTTGGTACCACCGCGCGCGAACCAGACACCCCCGTCCTTTTCCAGCTTGTGGATCAGCGCGTAGATTGCGCTTGTCGAGAAAGGATTGCCTCCAACAAGCAGCGTGTGGAAGGACAAGGCCTCGCGAAGCTTCTCGTTGCGGACAAAGGAGGAAACGATGGAATAGACCGACCGCCATGCTTGATGGCGCGCCAAGGCTGGTGCTGCCTTGATCATGGACGCAAAATCAAGAAACGCCACATGGCCAAGCTTGAGATAGCCTTCCTGATAGACTCCGGCCGAATAGTCCAGGAAACGCTGGTACCCTGCCAGATCGGCAGGATCCAGTTTGGCAATTTCATTCGTCAAGGCAGCCGCGTTGTTGGAATAGTCGAAGTTGGTGCCGTCCGGCCAATTGAGCCGATAGAACGGCATCACGGGTTCAAGCGTGACATCCTCGGTCATGCTGCGCCCTGAAAGCGACCAGAGTTCCTGAAGGCAATCCGGATCCGTGATCACTGTCGGTCCGGCATCGAAAATGAAACCATCACGTTCCCAGAAATATGCTCGGCCGCCCGGCTTGTCCCGTGCCTCCACAATGGTTGTTTCAATACCTGCTGACTGCAAGCGTATGGCAAGGGCCAGCCCGCCGAATCCCGAACCAATGACAATAGCGCGCTTCACTTCAGAGTTCCCAGTAATGCCCTGATTGCGCGACCGATAGGGACAGGCGGCCGTCCGCTCAAGATGCGGACCTTGTCGAAGAGAGTGGATTGTCCGGAATAAAATCGTTCGATGAGGGGAGATGGTAATCGATAGAACCGTTCCAGAACCCTGAATTCCTTGCCCGGCATTGCTGCCCGAAACAGCATAGCATTGAGCATGCGGTAGAAACCGCGCTGTCCCCACGCCCGCGTGGCAAGTTCGCGCGCCCTTGTTGCTGTCAGTGTCGGGTCTTGTGCAACGGCAATTGCCAGCCTGACGGCATCAGGGAGCGAATAGCCCGTTGTCGGGTGAAATAGTCCG
>CAYSCC010000076.1:0-7134 GCA_964429375.1 uncultured Chakrabartia sp. | reverse complement strand
CGGATTCGATTCTTGAAGCAATCGATGCACAAATTCCGCTCATCGTTTGCATCACCGAAGGCATTCCGGTTCTCGACATGGTGAAGGTGAAACGGGCACTGTCCGGATCAAAGTCGCGTTTGATCGGCCCCAATTGCCCCGGTGTGCTGACACCGAATGAATGCAAGATTGGCATCATGCCCGGAAACATCTTTTCAAAGGGCTCGGTTGGTGTTGTCTCACGGTCGGGGACGCTGACTTACGAAGCAGTGTTCCAGACAACCGCCGAAGGGCTTGGCCAGACCACGGCAGTGGGTATTGGCGGCGATCCCGTCAATGGGACCAATTTCATCGACTGCCTGGAACAGTTTCTTGCCGACGATGCGACCAAATCCATTGTGATGATCGGAGAAATCGGCGGTTCCGCAGAAGAAGAAGCAGCCCAGTTCCTGATCGACGAGGCAAAGAGAGGACGCAAGAAGCCGATGGTTGGCTTCATCGCTGGCCGTACCGCGCCCCCCGGGCGCCGCATGGGCCATGCCGGTGCGATCGTGTCGGGCGGCAAGGGAGACGCTGAATCGAAGATTGCCGCTATGGAAGCAGCGGGCATCCGGGTTTCGCCGTCTCCAAGCGAACTCGGCCGCACGTTGGTCGACGTATTGAAAGGCTGATTCTTCCCTCCCCAGGAAGGCTGTACAATGGGCTACGAGCAACATGAATTTGAACCGGGATCGGGCCCCAGCTGGGCTCGCCCGAACTGGCCACCCGTCGATACCGATGAACTGACTGCTGCGCTTGATCCAACGCAGATGGCGGTCGAGATCAAGGCTGCCGCTGCAACCGCCGGACGGCCGATGGCCGAAGCAGATGTGGCGGCAGCGGCGGGCGCTTCAATCCGCGCGATGATGCTCATCCGGACCTACCGCGTTCGCGGCCATCTGGCGGCAAAACTCGATCCGCTTGGCCTGACCAAACAGGATATTCCTGCCGACTTGACGCCTGAATATCACGGATTTTCCGGAAAAGACCTCGACATGCCGGTGTATGTCGGCGGAACTCTCGGCCTTGCCTGGACGACAGTTCGCGAGATCGTCGATATCCTCCGTGCCAACTATTGTGGTGCCGTTGGCCTCGAATACATGCACATTGCAGATGTCGAGGAGCGGCGCTTTTTCCAGGAACGCATGGAAGGCGCGGACAAGACGATCGGCTTCACGCCCGAAGGAAAGCGCGCCATCCTCGCAAAGGTCATCGAAGCAGAGCAGTACGAAAAATTCCTTGGCCGCAAATATGTCGGCACAAAGCGCTTCGGGCTCGACGGCGGCGAAGCGATGATCCCGGCGCTGGAAAGTTTCATCAAGCAAGGGGGCGCACTCGGTGTGCGCGAGATCGTGATTGGCATGCCGCATCGTGGCCGGCTGAATGTCCTCGCGAACGTGATGGCAAAGCCATACCGCGTCATCTTCCATGAATTTTCCGGAGGCTCGGCCAATCCGGACGATGTCGGCGGCTCCGGCGATGTCAAGTATCACCTCGGGACATCCACAGACCGCGAGTTCGACGGGATCAAGGTCCATATGTCACTCGTGCCCAATCCTTCGCATCTCGAAGCTGTCGACCCGGTCGTGCTCGGCAAGGTCCGGGCAAATCAGACGATGCGCGATGATCTTGGAAAGCATGTGCAGGTCCTACCTATCCTGCTGCACGGCGATGCCGCATTTGCGGGACAGGGAATCGTATGGGAATGCCTCGGGTTCTCGGGTATTCGGGGCTACAATACGGGCGGGTGCATTCACTTCATCGTCAACAATCAGGTGGGCTTCACCACAAGCCCGCAGTTCGCCCGGTCGTCGCCCTACCCGTCCGACGTTGCAAAGGGGGTGCAAGCTCCGATCCTGCATGTCAACGGCGATGATCCCGAAGCGGTGACGTTCGCGTGCAAGATGGCGATCGAATTCCGCCAGAAGTTCCACCGCGATATTGTTATCGACATGTGGTGCTACAGACGGTTTGGGCACAACGAAGGTGATGAGCCAAGTTTTACCCAGCCTTTGATGTATGCGAACATCCGCAAGCATCCCCCAGTGTCCGAGGTCTATGCGCCGCGCCTGATCGAACAGGGCGTGATCGACAAGGACTGGGTTGACGAACACATCATGCGGTTCACCGCGATGCTTGAATCCGAATTCCAGAGCGCTGCCAGCTACAAGGCGAATGAGGCCGACTGGTTCGGGGGGCGCTGGTCCGGTCTCAACAGGCCCGCAGACCCCGAAAGTGCTCGACGCAATGTCGAAACCGGGATTTCAAGAAAGCTGTTGGAAAGCCTTGGCCGAACACTGACGACAGTCCCCGAGGGTCACCAGATTCATCCCACTCTCGGCCGCGTGCTTGAAGCCAAGAAGGCGATGTTTGCCAGCGGTGAAGGGTTCGATTGGGCAACTGCGGAAGCATTGGCCTTTGGCGGCTTGCTATCGGAAGGTTTCGGTGTCCGGCTTTCAGGACAGGACTCAGGTCGTGGGACCTTCAGCCAGCGGCACGCTGTCTGGGTCGATCAGACCTCCGAAGCGAAATACATACCCCTTTCAACTGTTCCGCATGGCCGCTTTGAAGTCCTGGACAGCCCGCTTTCGGAATTTGGCGTGCTAGGCTTTGAATATGGCTATGCCGGCGCAGACCCAAAGGCGCTTGTCCTTTGGGAAGGACAGTTCGGCGACTTCGCCAACGGCGCGCAGGTCATGATCGATCAGTTCATTGCCGCTGGCGAAGCGAAATGGCTGCGTGCGAACGGGCTCGTCATGCTTCTGCCACACGGATATGAAGGCCAGGGGCCCGAACACAGCTCGGCCCGGCTCGAACGGTACTTGCAATTATGTGCCGAAGACAATTTGCAAGTCGCCAATTGCACGACGCCGGCCAATTATTTTCACTTGCTGCGGCGGCAGATGCACCGCTCGTTCCGCAAGCCTCTGATCGTAATGACGCCCAAGTCTCTCCTGCGCCACAAGATGGCGGTTTCCAGGATCGAGGACTTTGTCGATCAGGCGCATTTCATGCGAATCCTGTCGGATCCATGGGCGCCAGCAGATGCGGACGTGAAGCGTCTGGTCCTGTGTTCCGGCAAGGTCGCCTATGACCTGATGGATGCCCGCAATGCAGCAGGCGATCCGAACACCGCGATTGTCCGCATTGAACAGCTGTATCCGTTCCCGGGCGATCCTCTGGTCAAGCGGCTGGAGAGAATGACCAATCTTGAAGACGTCGTCTGGGCGCAGGAAGAACCGCGCAACAATGGGGCATGGTTCTTTGTGGAAGCGCTGATTGAAGACTGTCTTGCGCGGGCAAAGGTCGGGCCGAAACGCCCACGCTATGCCGGACGCAAGCCCAGCGCTGCGACAGCAACCGGACTTGCCAAACGTCATCAGGCCGAACAGGCCGCACTTGTTGCCGATGCGCTGGGCCACAACGTCCGCGCCGAAATCAGACGCCAGCGGAAAGGCTGACCATGAGTACCGAGATCAAAGTCCCCACCTTGGGTGAATCGATCAGTGAAGCCACACTTGGACAGTGGCTCAAACAGCCCGGCGATGCCGTTGCTGCAGACGAGCCTGTGGCCAGTCTGGAGACGGACAAGGTCGCAATTGAAGTCACTGCCCCCGTGGCAGGTGTTATGGGCCCGCATGCCGTCAATGAAGGCGACACAGTTGGCGTTGGAGCTGTCATCGGGTCGGTTGGCGGTAGCGACGGCCCGGTCGCGAGCAAGGTCAGTACAGAGAAGCAGCCACCAGCACCGGCCAAGGCGAGCCCCGCGCCAACCGCGGAATCGCATACCGATCTTACCCTTTCACCGGCCGTGCGCCGTCTTGTTCTCGAACTCGGAATTGATCCTTCAAAGATCAAGGGCACCGGCAAGGATGGCCGCCTGACCAAGGAAGATGTCCTGGAGGCCGCACGGCAGGATGGAGGAGCGCAAGCCGCTGTCGAGGCTTCTGCTTCTGCTCCGGCTGCTCCCGCTCCGGCAGGAAGGCACGAAGAGCGCGTCAGAATGTCACGCTTGCGGCAGACCGTGGCCCGACGATTGAAGGAAGCACAGGACACGGCGGCAATCCTGACGACATTCAATGACGTCGACATGTCGGAAGTCATGGCAGCGCGTGCAAAGTACAAGGATCTGTTCGAAAAGAAGCACGGGGTCAGGCTTGGTTTCATGGGCTTCTTTGCCAAGGCTGTGTGCATGGCATTGAAAGACGTTCCTGCGGTCAATGCGGCGATTGAGGGCGAGGAGATCGTCTATCGCGACTATGCGGACATCTCGGTTGCGGTTTCGGCTCCCAATGGCCTTGTTGTCCCCGTTCTCAGGGATGCGCAGGCAAAGTCAGTTGCCGAGATTGAACGAGCCATTGGTGATTTTGGCAAACGTGCCAAGGATGGCACTCTGACGATTGAGGACATGGCCGGCGGCACGTTCACCATTTCAAACGGTGGAGTCTTTGGGAGCCTCCTGTCGACCCCCATCATCAATCCTCCGCAGAGCGCCGTACTCGGGCTCCACCGCATTGAGGACCGGCCGGTCGTCCGTGACGGGCAGATCGTGATCCGCCCCATGATGTACCTGGCTCTGAGTTATGACCATCGGCTGATTGACGGTCGGGAAGCTGTGACCTTTCTGGTTGCAGTGAAGAACGCGATTGAAGATCCCACTCGATTGCTGATCGATCTTTGAGGAGTCACCTAATGGCCGAAACAAACTATGACGTGATCATCATCGGCGCTGGCCCGGGTGGCTATGTTGCGGCGATCCGTGCAGCGCAGCTCGGCCTCAAGACAGCATGTGTGGAAAGTCGAGAGACCCTCGGCGGGACCTGCCTGAATGTCGGGTGCATTCCTTCAAAGGCTCTTCTCAACGCGTCCGAGCTCTTCGAAGAAGCCCATTCGGGTCTCCTGGCCAGACATGGTGTCAAAATCGGCAAGGTTGAACTCGACCTGCCCGCGATGCTTGCAGACAAGGATGAGGCCGTAAAGGGCCTGACTGGCGGCATCGAATTCCTGTTCCGGAAAAACAAGGTCGACTGGCTCAAGGGCCACGCACGTTTTGTCGATGCGACCACAGTCGACGTGAACGGGACACAATATTCAGCCAGGAATATCGTCATTGCGACCGGATCATCCGTTACGCCTTTGCCCGGCGTCGCAATCGACAATGCCAAGGGCATCATCGTGGATTCAACGGGGGCCATCGCTTTGCCAAAAGTCCCCGGTCACATGGTCGTGATTGGCGGCGGTGTCATTGGTCTGGAACTGGGCTCGGTCTGGCGCCGACTTGGATCGAAGGTCACCGTGGTTGAATTTCTGGACCAGATTCTTCCGGGCATGGACGGTGAAATTCGGAAGGAATCGGCCAAAATTTTCAAAAAGCAGGGTTTTGACATCCGCACTGGAACAAAGGTGACGGGCGTCACCGTCAAAGGGCGGAAAGCAACGGTCAGCGTCGAACCGGCAGCGGGAGGCGAAATATCGACAATCGAGGCCGATTGCGTGCTTGTCGCGATCGGACGTCGACCCCACACGGACGGACTGAACCTTGAAGCTATCGGTCTGATCCTCAACACGCGAGGCCAGATTGAAACTGATCATAGCTTCCGCACTGCCGTTCCCGGTGTCTGGGCCATTGGAGACGTGATTCCGGGGCCAATGCTTGCCCACAAGGCGGAGGATGAAGGCCTGGCAGTGGCCGAGAATATCGCCGGCCTGACAGGCATTGTGAACCATGATGTGATTCCGTCGGTGGTTTATACGCACCCTGAAATTGCCGGTGTTGGCCTGACCGAGGAACAGGCGAAAACCAGAGGTGACATCAAGACCGGCAAGTTCCCGATGATGGCCAACAGCCGCGCCAAGGCCATCCGCGATCCTGACGGATTTGTGAAGGTCATTGCCGATGCCAAGACGGACCGGGTTCTGGGCGTCTGGATCATTGCTTCGCCGGCCGGTACGATGATTGCGCAGGCAGCACAGGCTATGGAATTCGGTGCGACGTCAGAAGACATCGCCTACACATGCCATGCCCATCCGACGCATTCGGAGGCAATCAAGGAAGCGGCGATGGCAGTGACCGGGAAGCCCATTCACATCTGATACGGCAATGGCGCCTCAGCCGCGGACGACACCCACTGCACTGAATGGCTTGAGTTCGTCTGGGGGCGTTCCGGCTTCCGCCAATTCCCGCTGCCAGAGCCCGATATCGCTCCACTGCCCATTCTTGAAACAAACTTCCCGGTATGCACCGGCTCGCCGGAAACCGCACGATTCATAGAGCTGAATCAGTTTGTCATTGGGCGTCATCAACGTGCAGATCGCCTGAGTGAAATTCTGTTCCGTCAGCGTCATGAGCAGGCTTGAAAGCAGCAACCTGCGCACTCCTTTGCCTTCAAGTTCGCCGGCGGCATAGACCGCGACTTCGACCCCGAAACGGTGGGTCGGCCCCGGCCGGAACGGCTTGGCAAAGGCATAGCCGAGAATCACGTTACTCTCACTGGCCACTATCCAGGGGTGGACGTCACCAGCAGCAACAATACGTGATCGCATTTCCTTGACCGTCGGTGCTCGCGTCTCAAAGGAAACAGCATTGGTCACAACATAGGGAGCATATATTGCCGCGACCGCCTCCGCATCGTCAGCAGTGGCGGCTCTCAGTTCAACCATGAAACAATCCTGTCAAATAGCGTGAGGTCATTTACAACGGACCGTGCCTTTTGTGGCAGAGTCAAAGGGCATTCAAGGCAGCGAAGCTGCACAGCCGGACCGTCGACCAAGGCCTTTGCCTCAGCAAGTCCCGCAAGCGCAAGGGCCTGCTGCCTGCGGACCATCTGGGTGTAAATGTCAACATGCCCCTTGGCTTGCACCTCCAGCCCGTCGCCAAAGAAACTTTCCAGAAAACTCCGTTCTGGTTTGAGGTAGACAAGGGACACGGATCCGGGCTCGACCTTTGCCAGGCGCGCCGCTTCTGCCACAGCATCATCAAGCGAACCGAATGCATCGATAAGCCCCAATTGACGGGCCGTTCCGCCATCCCAGACCCGACCCTGTGCAAGGTCCGCAACCTTTTCGATGGGAAGCTTGCGCGCATGCGAAACAAGGCGAAGAAAGCGGGCGTAAATG
>CAYSCC010000075.1:0-7153 GCA_964429375.1 uncultured Chakrabartia sp. | reverse complement strand
CGCGAGCGAGAGGCCCGGCCATCGCATGATGGAAAGTTGGCAACCGCTTGGAGTCATTGGGATCATTTCCGCGTTCAATTTTCCCGTTGCCGTCTGGTCCTGGAATGCCGCGCTTGCGCTTGTTTGCGGAAATTCGATCATCTGGAAACCATCAGAAAAGACGCCGCTTGTGGCGCTTGCTGTTCAGTCAATCGTTGAAAAGGCAATGGAGCAGTTTGGCAAGGATGCGCCAAAGGGCCTGTCTGCAACGCTCGTTGGCGGTCCGGATCTTGGTGAGCTTTTGGCCGACCGTCCAGACATCGCCTTGCTCTCCGCAACCGGCAGCACCAGGATGGGGCGGAGCGTTGCAGAACGCGTTGCTCGTCGATTTGGCCGATCCCTTCTCGAGCTTGGTGGCAACAATGCCTCGATCATAGCGCCTTCTGCCGATCTGGATCTGGCCCTGCGCGCCTGTGCCTTTGGCTTCATGGGTACAGCGGGGCAGCGCTGCACATCCCTTCGGCGCCTTATCGTCCATGACAGTCTTCATGATGACTTTGTTGCCCGGCTGCGCACGGCCGCTGCTTCGATTGCCATTGGCGATCCGCGAAACCCGGACACGCTGGTCGGGCCCCTGATTGACGAATCGGCCTTCAACGCAATGCGCACCGCCCTGTCTGCTGCGCGCGAGGCTGGAGGCACGGTTTCGGGAGGCGACAGGCTTGAGCGGGACGGCGTTTATGTCCGGCCTGCAATTGTCGAATTGCCCAGCCAGTCAGGTCCTGCACTGCAAGAGACATTTGCACCGGTCCTGTATGTCCTACGCTATAAATTGCTCGAGGAGGCAATAGCCCTCCACAACGCCGTACCGCAGGGCCTGTCCTCAAGTATCTTTACAACGGACATGCGCGAGGCGGAGCTTTTCACCTCAGCAGCCGGAAGCGACTGTGGAATCGCCAATGTCAATATCGGAACCTCCGGTGCTGAGATTGGCGGAGCCTTTGGAGGCGAAAAGGAAACGGGCGGAGGGCGCGAATCCGGATCTGACAGCTGGAGAAATTACATGCGCCGCCAGACAAGCACGATCAACTATTCGCGCGAACTGCCCTTGGCGCAGGGCGTCAGGTTTGAGATTTAGCGACTTTGGCCCGGCGCGCCAGATCGACGCGCCAACGGCGTGACCGCCACCACATGACAATGCCAGTCAATCCAAGGATCGCAGGAAACAGGCCTGCCCCGAAAATCATCGTCTGCCAGACTGGTCCCATGTCATGGCCTTCATGCATCTGCCTGATCATTCGACCGATCGTTCCGGGGCGCATTCCACCGCCCGTGCTGACATTTCCGGTCGGATCGTCAACTGTGACCTGTGTCGGCCTTTCCTCCGCACCGATGGCCACTTTCCAGGATGAATCAAGCTCGGTGGGCCAGGCAATGCCAGCAAGCGGACCAGGATGCGTCGCCATGGCCTGTGCAACAACATAATCCACTTCAAGATGCGTGGAAGGCACGGGGCGGGCACGCATTCTGGTCATCCGTTCGGCGAGGCTGGGTGCCTTCGTTCCGGAGAGCGTTGCGGCAATTTCGGGAAAGGCAATCCATGCGCCCGAAAGCGCGAGCATGGCCAACGGCAGGCAAACCCAAAAGCCAGCCATGTGGTGCACATTGCCAAATGTGTCGCTGCTGCGACGCCATTTCAGGCCGCGCGTCACTTTTCCTGCAACTGGCCACCAGAGCCAAAGGCCACTTGCACAGGACAGGAACATGGCGATCCCGAGAGCCCCGATCACAGGACGACCGTACATGGGAATAAACAGGCTGCCGTGAAGCTCTTCCATGACAGGAATGAAGCCGGAATCCCGGGAACGGGCATCCAGCAACCTGCCATCTGCGGGATCCAGCCAGAAATGCTTGCGATCAAGCGTGCGATAAGGACTTTCCGGCAATTGCATGTCGGTTGCGGTAACAAGCAGCGCCTTCCCCTGCTCAAACCTCATTGAGGTGATCTGGTAGCCCTTGTCAAAATGGCTTCGGGCATCGGCAAAATAGGCCGATGCCGGGCGTGATGCCTGCCCATCTCCCATGATTGCCCGCTGGGGATTGAGCGCTTCGTCAAGGGTTTCATGCCAGACGAGCATGGAACCGCTGAACGCTAGAGGCGCAAATACCACGGCCAGAACAAGGCCAATCCATTTATGGATCTGAAGCCAGCCTTTGCGCAGGTCCGCTTTTGTCATTCCCACCCTCGAAAGACGCTGGAAGCCGCTTTGCGGGCAGGCTTGCACAGATCGGACTTTGTGAATGGTCGGGGAGACAGGATTCGAACCTGCGACCCTCTGTTCCCAAAACAGATGCGCTACCAGGCTGCGCCACTCCCCGAACCGAAGCGGCCCTTAGTTTATGGCCCGATCGCGGTGCAAGCGAAATCGTCCGGCCAAAGATGGTGAAAAGTGGTGGGCCCGGAGGGATTCGAACCCCCAACCAAGCCGTTATGAGCGGCCGGCTCTACCGTTGAGCTACAGGCCCATACCCGTCGCGAAGCGCGCGATAGCGGAGCATAGGCAACTGGCGCAAGCTTGGTTCGCATTTTCGCGCCAGAGCGCTTCCAAGCTACGCGAAATCAGCCGCTTTCCTTGTTCCCCCTGGACGTCGAATTCACATTGGGCAGGATCAGCGTGAATCGCTCTCTCCCTATTTCAAGGGTTCCCCCTGCCCGCCTTGCCATCGCCTCGATCAATCGCACCGTAAAGCCAAGGCCCAGGGCAAGATCGACAGCCGGATTTTCCCCCACGGCCGCCGTCGCGACAATCTGTTCAGCCGACAACCCCAGGATTCGGGCAGGCCGATCAACCTGAAGCGCAAGGCCTGTCGCGGCCGCATCGAGCCGGACCGTCACGTCCTCGCCATCCCGGGCAAGTTCAATGATCGCAGACAACAGCCTGCTGACAATGCGCCGACACGTGACCTGATCGACCTGAGCATTGGGCACGTGACGACTTGTAACAAGCCTGACCCTGGCCCCATGTTCGTCACTGAGTGGCCGAAGCTCTTCCGCTACACCTTCAAGCACAGCCCAAAGGTCAATGCCTTCAGCGGGCACTGTTGCGGATGGCCAGTCCCCGGTTTCAAGCCGGGCCGCTGAATCAAGATCGTCAATGACTGCGATCAGCCGCGATGCGTCGCTCATGATGTTGCGAGCCACATCTCGATAATGTTGAGCAACAGGACCGAGCAGGCGCGACTCGATCATCTCCCCGAACCCGCGGATGGCATTGAGCGGGGTCCTGAGCTCATGCGTCAACTGGCGCACGGAATCCGCAGACAGACTATCCCCGAGCAGCCTTGAAGAGGTCGCCTGGCTCACACCTGGCCTCTTTGCAATGCCCCGATATCCCATGAAGCGTCCGTCTTCGCGATTGAACACAGGATTGGCCGATAGCAGCCAGGCACCGGAAGCCGCTCCCGAACCAGCGACTTCAAGATGGGCATCCCGAAACTGGGCACGCTGGCGACAGGCTCCAGCGGCCTGACCATCAACGCCATAACCGCCGGGCTCTGCCATTTCCGCAAGCGAAATGCCGATCAGCGGTCCGCGCGGCGCGCCTTCCACCCAGTTGATCAGACCATCTCCACCTGATTCAAACCGAAAAAAGTCAAGCGTTTCAGCTTCCGCCGGCCGGGCTGCACCCTGGGGATGATCACGCCGATAGGCTTCGATTCTGGCGACGAGATCCCGAATCTGGATCACCGAGTCTTCAGCCGGGGCACTGGTGTTTTCGGCGGGTAGGACAAAATCCACATTCCCATATGCGCCTAGTAGCCTGCGCGTTTCTTCCGGCAGGTCACGCCGTTCGCGCACAAGGGCCCGACTTGTCGCTGGCCAGTGAGGGATCATGCGAACCCAGTCTGCATCGTCCAGCTGTGCATTCAAAAGCATGGGTGCCGCGATTTGGGGAGCATCCAGTGCAAACAGGTTGACCATGTCGGCCGAGGCTGGATGGTCGGACAGTGCCAGCGCCGTTGCCCTGCGTCGGGCAAAGGGAATATCGTCACGCCAGTTGTTCAATCTTTCAAAGGCCAAAGCGCGTTGTTCCGCGGGCAGCCGATTCGGATCCTGGGCAACGATGTCGGCAATCTGAACCCATAGAGCCGCCTTTGCGCTTTCGTCAGCGGCCGTTTGCTGCAGCAAAGTGTCCAGGCGGTCGTCAAAACGCACAGAAAGCGCAGCCTCTCTCAGTCTCTTTCCCCGGAATGGTTCGATAGCCTTTTGCAGAGCCTGCGAAAAGCCCCGAAAGTCAAACGTCGCAAAGTGGCACAATATCCTTGCATTGTAAGAAAATTACAGCAAAGAGGATTCTTGGGAAAGGATTGTTGATAAGTGGCGCAAGTTTCATTCGATAGGATCGATCGACGGATTCTGGCCGAATTGCAGGCGAACGGACGGATGACCAATGTCGAGCTCGCCGAGCATGTAGGCCTGACAGCGCCACCCTGCCTGCGCCGCGTTCGCGCGTTGGAAGAAGGCGGCATTATCGAAGGCTATCATGCTTCGCTCAACGCATCGCGGCTCGGCTACACCATCACTGTCTTCGCGATGGTTAGCCTCAAGAGCCAGGCTGAATCGGATTTGCGTGCCTTTGAAGATCATATCGCAACGCTTGCGCCTGTCCGCGAATGCCACATGCTGAATGGTGAAATTGACTTTATTCTGAAGATCGTGGCCCGCGATTTGCAGGAGTTTCAGTCTTTCCTGACCTCATCGCTGACGACAGCACCAAATGTTGCCGGGGTGAAAACATCGCTCACCATTCGAACCGCAAAGCATATTCCAGGGGTTCCGGTCGATCTGGATTGAGTTCCATTTTGAGTATTGCGCTTGCGGCAGGCGGAGCCTCGCGCCATAGCGCTGCGCCATGCATGATATACGCCTGATCCGGGACAATCCCGCTGCCTTTGATGACGCTCTTGCGCGCCGCGGCCTTGCGGCTCGTGCGGGCGACGTGCTTGCACTTGATGAGCGTTGGCGCGAATTGACGCAATCCTTGCAGTTGGCGCTCGCCGCACGCAACGACTCATCCAAGGCAATCGGGGCCGCCAAGGCACGTGGTGATGACGCGGAAGCGTCTCGGCTGATGGCCGAGGTCAGCGATCTCAAAGCCAAAGTGCCTGCCCTGGAAGCGAACGAGCGCGACGCCCTGACGGCACTGAATGACGTGTTGGCGGCTATTCCAAACCTTGCCGACCCTTCGGTTCCGGTTGGCGCAGACGAGAACGACAATCTGATCGTTCACACAAGGGGTGACATTCCCGACCTCGATTTTGCTCCGCGCGAACATCACGACATTGGTCCTGCGCTGGGCCTTGATTTCGAGACTGCGCAAAAGGTTTCCGGTGCACGGTTTGCCTATTTGCGCGGCGGGCTTGCGCGACTCTCGAGGGCGCTGGGGCAATTCATGCTCGATTTGCACACCGGTGAATTCGGATATCAGGAAGTGTCTCCGCCTGTGATCGTGCGCGATGAGGCCTTGTACGGGACCGGACAATTGCCGAAGTTTTCGGAAGACCAGTTCAGGACAACCGATGGACGCTGGCTGATCCCGACCGCCGAAGTGAGCCTGACCAACATGGTTCGGGAATCGATCCTGGGCGAAAATGAACTTCCGCTTCGGCTGACTGCCCTGACGCCCTGTTTCCGTTCGGAGGCCGGTGCCGCAGGCCGCGATACGCGCGGAATGATTCGACAGCATCAATTTGAAAAGGTTGAACTTGTTTCGATTGTCCGGCCGGAAGACTCGGAGGCCGAACATGAACGCATGACGTCATGCGCTGAAGCGGTTCTTGAACGGCTGGGTCTGCCATTCAGGCGCATGTTGTTGTGCACGGGAGACATGGGCTTTTCTGCTCGGAAGACCTTCGATCTTGAAGTGTGGCTGCCGGGGCAGCAGCGGTACAGGGAAATCTCGAGCTGTTCCAATTGCGGGGAATTTCAGGCCCGGCGCATGAATGCGCGGTTCCGGCGCGAAGGCGAAAAAGGAACCGTCTTTGTCCACACGCTCAATGGGTCAGGCCTGGCCGTTGGACGTGCACTCGTGGCCGTGATCGAGAACTATCAGAATGTGGACGGCAGCATTTCAGTGCCATCGGCTCTTCGTCCATATATGGGTGGCCTGGAGTGCATCGTCCCTGCCTGACCACAGGCTGATGACTTTCAACCAAAACAGGCCTATGGGCGCCGACAATCATGGCAATTTCGCTCCCCACACCGCCCAAGGTCGGCATGGTTTCGCTCGGCTGCCCAAAGGCGCTCGTCGACAGTGAACGCATCCTGACGCGGCTGCGCGCTGACGGTTATGGCCTGTCCCCTGACTATGCGGGCGCGGATGTCGTGCTCGTGAACACCTGCGGCTTTCTCGATTCTGCAAAGGAAGAGAGCCTTGAGGCCATTGGGGAAGCCATTGCCGAAAACGGTCGCGTCATTGTGACGGGATGCATGGGGAATGAAGCCGATGTCATCCGGTCACGTTTTCCCGACGTGCTGGCGATCAGTGGCCCGCATCAGTATGAGGCAGTTGTTGAGGCCGTCCGTGAAGCAGCTCCGCCCGTTCCCAACGCATTTGTGGATCTGGTGCCGGAAGCGGGCCTGAAACTGACACCACGGCATTACAGCTATCTCAAGATTTCCGAAGGGTGCAATCATGCCTGCTCCTTCTGCATCATTCCCAGCATTCGCGGTGGCCTTGTATCCAGGCGCCCGGATGCGATCCTGAGGGAAGCCGAAAAGCTGGTCGCCGCTGGCACGAAGGAGCTCTTGGTCATCTCTCAGGACACCTCGGCCTACGGTGTCGACATCCGTCACCAGCCCCGTGAATGGCAAGGCCGTGACGTGAAAGCGCACATGACCGATATTGCGCGCGAGCTTGGCCAGCTGGGTGCCTGGGTCAGGCTGCACTATGTGTATCCATACCCGCATGTTGACCAGATTATCCCGCTGATGGCGGAAGGCCTCGTCCTGCCGTATCTCGACATTCCTTTCCAGCACGCGTCGCCAGCCGTCCTAAGGGCGATGAAGCGACCGGCAAACGACGCAAAGGTGCTCGAACGGATCAGGCGTTGGCGCGACGTCTGTCCCGATATTGCCATTCGCTCCACAATTGTCGTTGGCTTTCCGGGCGAG
>CAYSCC010000074.1:0-7174 GCA_964429375.1 uncultured Chakrabartia sp. | reverse complement strand
TCTACGCGATTGCCGACCGGCTGGCGCAGGAAGATGGGCGCTGGAAGCCGTTCGAACGCACCGGGCTGATGCGGCAATGCTTTTATCCCTCGTCAGGCCACAGTCACTAGTGGCCTAGGCCCGCGGGTGCGCGTTGCGATAGACGTCCAGCAGATAGGCTGCATCGACTGAGGTATAGATCTGCGTGGAGCTGAGGCTGGCATGGCCCAGCAGTTCCTGCAGGCTGCGCAGGTCGGCGCCGCCTGCCAGCAGGTGTGTCGCAAAACTGTGCCTCAAGGCATGGGGAGTTGTGCGTTCACCCAGGCCCAGACGCGAGCGGGCGGCCCGAACCGAACGGCGGATGATGGCAGGGTTCAGGGCACCGCCACGTGCGCCGCGAAAGAGTGGCAGGTCTCTGGAGGCCGGATAGGGACAAAGCGCCACATAGGCATTGAGCGCATCGGCAACAGGGGAGAGGAGCGGAACAAGCCTGGTCTTGTTCCGCTTGCCGGTCACACGCAGGACACGTTCCAGTGGCAGCACGGCCCCGGTCAGCCCCAATGCCTCACTGATTCTCAAGCCCGCGCCATAAAGGAGGAGGAGGATGGCCCAGTCGCGCGCGCGGACCCAGCCCTCGCTGGCCTGCTCGGCCACATCCTCAGCCAGTGACACGGCTTCGGCCGGGGATATGGCCCGTGGCAGGCCCTTCTTCACGCGCGGCCCTTTCAGACGGGGGACGGATTGCGCGCCACTGGCAAACGCGAGAAATCCGCGGATTGCCGAAAGTTCACGCGCGGCGCTGGCGTTGCCCAGCCCATCCATGCGACGCCGCGCCAGATAGGCACGCAGGTCCGACGCTTCGAGGCCGTCGAGCCGGGGACAGCCGCCGTGATGAACATTCAGAAACTCAACAAGGCGCTCGGCCGTTGCAACATAGGCGCGAACCGTGTGGAGCGATCGGCGCCGATCCTGGCGAAGATGATCACTCCATGCGCTGATCAGCGCCGCGCTGGTCACCCGATCTTCTGCCCCGTCTTTTCCCAATCGGCAAGGAAGCCCGCAATGCCCTTGTCCGTCAGGACATGGTTGAAGAGCGAGCGGATCACTGCCGGTGGTGCGGTCATCACATCGGCACCGATCCTGGCGGCTTCGAGCACGTGGATCGTGTGGCGCACGGAGGCCACAAGAATCTCCGTGCCAAAATCATAATTGTCATAGATCAGGCGAATGTCCTCGATCAGGGCCATCCCGTCGAAGCCATTGTCGTCATGCCGGCCCACAAACGGTGAAACGAACGTCGCCCCGGCCTTTGCCGCAAGCAGTGCCTGATTCGCAGAAAAGCACAGTGTGACGTTCACCATCGTTCCGTCGCCCGTCAGCGCCTTGCACGTCTTGAGGCCATCGATGGTAAGTGGAACCTTGATACAGACATTGTCTGCAATCCGCCGCAGAATTTCGGCTTCCTTCATCATGGTTTCATGGTCCAGCGCCACGACTTCGGCAGAGACCGGGCCATCGACAAGCCCGCAGATTTCCTTCGTGACCTCCATGAAATCGCGGCCAGACTTGTGGATCAGGGACGGATTGGTTGTCACGCCATCCAGCAGGCCAGTGGCAGCGAGTTCTGCAATGTCCTTGGTGTCGGCGGTATCGACGAAAAATTTCATGAAGCGGGCTTTCGATCTAGGAGTGCGGGGGCGGCGCAGCGATAACAGGATTGGGCCCCATATTCCAACGCTGATCATGGAAAACTTTGCACGTCATTTCCCTTCACGCGTCAGCAAAAAGACGGGATCCTGCATGATGCACAAAATCCAATTTTGATCCTCTATTTATCCTATTTGGGATTTTATACTTGACAGCGTCACGCTGTTTTGTCTAAAAGGGGGCGATTATGCACTTGACATACCATGCTGTTAGGCTATGTAACCAGCATGGCTACGAACCTCACTGATCCGATCTTCAACGATGATGAATCCGCCCGCGCCCACTTCGAAGCGATCCGCTGGCCAGAAGGCCGCGTGTGTCCCCATTGCGGCACTGTCGGCAATTCCACGCTCATGCAGGGCAAGACAACGCGCCCCGGCCTCTACAAGTGCAAGGACTGCCGTAAGCCCTTCACGGCGACCATGGGCACGATCTACGAGCGTTCGCATATCCCGCTGCACAAATGGCTTCTGGCAACGCACCTGATCGTTTCCAGCAAGAAGGGCATTTCAGCCCACCAGTTGTTCCGTCAGCTTGGTTTCGGTTCCTATCGCACCGCATGGTTCATGGCCCACCGCATCCGTGAAGCGATGACGTCAGATGACACAACGCCCATGGGTTCGGGTGGCGGCGCTGTTGAGGTCGATGAGACCTACATTGGCCGCAAAAAGGGCGTTGAGATGCGCAAGGGCGAGTTCTTTCACAAGATGACCGTGTTGAGCATGGTTGACCGCAATACGGGCGTAGTGCGCTCGTTCACGGACCCCAACATGTCATCTAAGGAAATCATCCCAATCGTTCGCGCCAACCTGTCCAAGGAAGCCCGCCTGATGACGGATGAGGCTCGGATGTATAAGCCCCTTGGACGCGAATTTGCGACCCATGAGACCGTTCTCCACGCTGGCCATGAATATGTCCGTGGCGATGCTTACACGAACACAATCGAGGGCTATTTCTCCATTTTCAAGCGCGGTATGCGCGGCATCTACCAGCATTGCGGAGAGCATAACCTGCACCGCTACCTTGCTGAATTTGACTTCCGCTATACCAATCGCAGCGCCGCTGGTGTTGAGGATACGGAGCGCGCCAGAAAGGCGGTCGCTGGCACCGTTGGCAAGCGGCTCATGTATCAACAACCTACGGGCTGGGCCTCCTAAGCCCGCTGGCAAAAGGCCCCGCAATCAGCGGTGGCGAGGGAAGGGTTAGGCGGCGACTGACTGTTGTGCGTTCGCAAAGCAGCGGCGGATCATATCCGTTGCTTGCCGGGTGGCATGAGTGACTGCAACGTTTGCCTTTATCCACTCAAAATCGTAGGTATTGAGTAGGCTGACCAAAGCGACATTCACAAATGTCGAAGGCACGTCTGAAACCCCCGCGAGAGACAGGGTAGCAAATCCGTCCCGCTCAATGCCGGACAAGATAAGTCGGTTTATTGCCTCACCATCTTCCCGCGAGAAGCAGTGTGGAACGTGGTCAAGTGCGACAATCACCATTCCAATGTTTCCTCTTGCACATCGTCCCCGACAAATGTGTCGGGATTGAGCCAAATGTTAACAAGTGTTCCGGGATAGCTGGCACTTGAAACCTGAACGGTACGCGCAACATTTCCCGGCGAACTTACATGACAATGTAATGACCCAGAAAATGAATATATGCTTAAGTGACCGCGATTACCAGTCACGTTGTCAATCAGAAAATCCAGCCCAATGCCTTGATTCCCCGGGACACTTTTGGTCGTCACGCCCGGCTGCGACGCACGCCTTATCGCCTCCCCATCAGACATCGCGCCAAACCGTGCGCGGATGTTACTCGGAATGCCTTTTCCGAAGTCAGACACAGCAATATGGATAAGCCCGCTGTTTGGATGATGTTGTACGTGGATGAAACCGTTCTCTTGGGTTGAATGATCGATTATGTTGTTGAAGAGCTCCTTCACGCAGGTTCGAAGGCTACCTAGACCCGCCCCCGGCACGCCAAGTTTGTATGACATCCAAGGCGTGAAACGATTTTCCAACCATCCGTGGGCCTCGGCGTGGGCCACCTTCTGAAACGGCAATGTGGTCGGACGGACTGTTGAGTAAGGGTTTAGCTTTTTACCCAAATGACGCTCGAAGAAGCCGCAGTCGTCGAGATAGGAAATTGGCGCGGAGACACGGTTATGATTTCCGAACTGGCACCAGACATCAAGGCTCCGCAACCATTCCAAAGTATTGCAAAATACCGTCAAACCAGTGCTATCGATAAAGGTGAGATAACGAAAATCAAAGATGAAGTGATTATCGGTAGGCAAACCATCAAGGCCAACGATTGTACCGGCGAAACCGGAAATAGCCCCAGAATTGAAGTAAGCTGGCAAAGTGATTGTTGTCGTCACCGCCGCCACTTAGCGGCGTGGCGTGGCACATTCAATTGCCGACCGGACTCTAAAGTTTTGAGTTGGCTAGTTTAGCCTTCACACGCGGCTGCGGCGGTGTTGCCAACATCCGCTTGATTACCGCGTCACGTTGTCGTGCTATCTCTGCCTGGTTGTCAGATTCGGGGGGAGGACATGAATCGTAAACGGTCATTGAGCAAACACCTTTCGAGAAGAGACCCGGATGATAAAGAAATATCCGAAGCACTTGATGAAATTCGTATGGGCTCCGACATGGTTTGTGCCGTCATGGGAGCCGCACTCGTAGAAAATTCTCTTAGATCGACAATCGAAGCCTTTCTAGTAGAGCCTTATGATGAAGCCGGATTGTTCCATGATCAAGGAGCGCCCTTCAACACATTTAAGGCAAAAATTGTTGGCGGCAAAGCATTGGGAATTTTTGGGGACGAAACGGCCGCAGATCTAGACTGCATACGGGACGTACGAAACCAGTTTGCGCACGCATTGCTTAAGTTGCAGTTTGATAATCCACATCTTGCCGAAGCCTGCTCCCACTTAGCAAACCGCGAAGCTGAATACGAAGCTGAATATGGGAAACGAAAGGGGGTTTGCCAGTTTCGCCATCGTTTTGAGGCTGCTGTATTCTCAATCTCGACTGAATTGCTTCAAAAAGGTGTGGATATTCTCAAAAGGAAATTGGAACATGAAAAAGCATATCTAGCTGAACTACGAGCGCGGTTCCCTGACACGGAACCCGCCAGCCTCCAAAGCGGCGATGATGATATCGGCGGCAACGTCACGACGCATTAACTCACCATCGAACACAAGTTCCCTTGCACCCGCCTCAATCATTTCGGGCGTTATTTCGATCTCTAGCGCCGACCTGTCACCGGAATCATGCCTATTAGGTTCGTGGTATGTCAAGTGACTAATCCCCCACAAATACATTGGTTGCGGAGAAGTCGGGCCGGATGGCACTGGCTTGACGGCGTGGATGCGCCGCTGGCCGAAGAAGTGGAACAGTATCAACTGACCGTCGTGCCGGACATTGGGCCGGAGCGAATGCAGATGCTTCAATCTGCCGGTTTCACCTATTCTGCTGCTGACCGCGCCCTTGACCGCGCGGCAGGGGCTGCGTCGGTCCGTTTCGAGGTCCGGCAGGCTGGACGCTTTGGCCTGTCGCCGCCGACCTTCCTCATTTTTCCCGTCGACACAGGAGGCTGACCGATGAATGAAGCAACCCCCCGTCTTGGATTTCCTCTCATGGCGAGCGGCCAGGCGCAAAAGGAAATCACCCACAATGAGGCCATCATGATGGCCGACATTCTGGTTCAGCCGACGGTTCAGGCGGTTGCCCCTCCCGCGATCCCTGTATCGCCGTCGCCCGGCCAATGCTGGATTGTGGGGGAAGGCGCGACAGCGGCCTGGGCGGGACAGGACAATGCCATTGCATGCTGGACAGACGGTGGCTGGCGCTTTGTGCCGTCGTATCCGGGGATGCGGGCCTGGAGCCTGGCAGACGGACTGGAGGCCTTAAGGACGAATAACCGATGGGTCGTGGGCTTGGTCGATGCAGCTTCGGTGAAAGTTGGCGGAGTACAGGTTGTCGGTCCGCGACAGCCTGCCATTTCCAATGTTTCCGGCGGAACAGTTGTGGACACTGAAGTCCGCGCGACCCTCGGGGCAATACTTGCGGCTTTGAGGAAGCACGGCCTGATCGAGACCTGAATCGGTTATTTGGTGGCATCTTTCCTGCTACGCACTGCGCAACTGCGGCATTTCGGCAACAGTTTCGCCTACAACAAAGCTTGCGCCACCCTTTGCCATTGGCTAGTGACATGACCCAGTCCTAAGTGACAAATGAGAAAGGGGAATATTATGCGGAAGCTAGCCATTGCTATGGCGCTTACCTCAACCGCCATCGCCTCACCCGCGCTTGCGCGCAATGATGCGTGGTATATCGGCGTCGAGGGCGGCCCCTCGATCGTAGAGGACGTCCAGTTTGATGTTGGCTCTGCGTCAAACGCAGTTGAGGTCGACCACAACACAGGTTTCGACGTCGATGGCATCATCGGGTACGACTTTGGCGGTTTCCGTCTCGAGTCAGAAGTCAGCTACAAGAAGGCGAACGTCAAAGCATTGTCGTCCTCTGTCGCGTTTCCCGTCCCGGGCACGTCCGGTGTGACCAACGTAGCTCCGGGTACGTTCAACAATGCCAGTGGCGACACGACCGCATTGAGCTTCATGCTCAACGGCATGCTCGATTTTGGTGATGACGACGGCCTCAACGGCTATGTCGGTCTCGGTGGCGGCGTTGCTCGCGTCAAGAGCAGCTACTCGGTTGCTGCCGCCGGAAACTCGATTGACGATTCCGACACGGGCTTTGCTTGGCAGGCCATCGCTGGCATTCGTCTTCCTGTGTCCGATCATTGGGATGTCGGCCTGAAGTACCGCTTCTTCAACGCTGACAGCCTCCACATTGTCGACCTTATTGGCCGCTCAACCGATGGCCGTTACCGGTCGCACAGCTTGCTTGGCAGCCTCGTGTACAACTTTGGCGAACCGCCGGCTCCGCCGCCTCCGCCACCACCACCCCCGCCGCCGCCACCTCCGCCTCCGCCGCCTCCGCCGCCGCCTCCGCCGGCTGTGTGCTCGCCTGGACCGTATATTGTGTTCTTCGAGTGGGATAAGTCGGATATCACGGTGGAAGCTGCCGGGATTCTGGACAGTGCCGTCGGCGCCTATGCTGATTGCGGTCAGGCTCAGGTCATGCTGGCCGGCCACGCAGACAAGTCCGGTACGCCGAAGTACAACGTCGGCCTGTCCGAACGTCGTAACGCATCGGTACGTGCTTATCTCGAAGGTAAGGGCATCCCGACTGGCGTCATCAGCACGCAGGCCTTTGGCGAAAGCGCACCACGCGTTGAAACCGCCGACGGCGTGCGCGAACTCCAGAACCGTCGCGTGGAAATCACCTACGGTCCGGGTTCGGGCATGTAAGCCATTTGATCCTTTCAGGATTGAAACGAGGGGGCCGGTCGAAAGATCGGCCCTTTTCGTTGGTATTGGCCCGATAATCATTGATCGCTATGGGGCGAGTCGCGATTTGCTTAA
>CAYSCC010000073.1:0-7275 GCA_964429375.1 uncultured Chakrabartia sp. | reverse complement strand
CGATTTTCGTTGTTGGAATGCCCCGTGCCGGCTCAACCCTTGTCGAGCAGATCCTCGCCAGTCACAGTCTTGTGGAAGGAACAATGGAATTGCCGGACATCCCAGCGCTCGCCACGCGCGTGGGTGGCAAGGGTGGGATTGAAGCCCTTTCTCCAGCCGACCTGCAAGCATTGGGGGAGGAATTCCTTGAACGAACACGCATCCAGCGGAAGACGGACAAGCCCTATTTCATTGACAAGATGCCCAATAACTGGGCGCATCTTGGCCTGATCCACCTTATCCTGCCCAATGCGAAGATCGTTGATGCGCGGCGGCATCCGCTGGGCTGCTGCTTTTCCAACTTCAAACAGCATTTCGCGCGGGGCCAGGCCTTCAGCTATGGCCTCGAGGATATGGGCCGATACTATGCGGACTATGTGCGGTACATGGCCCATATGGATGCCGTGCTTCCCGGGCGGGTTCACCGCGTGATCTACGAACGGATGGTTGAGAACACGGAAGCCGAAATTCGTGCGCTGCTTTCTGCCCTTGGCCTTCCGTTCGAAGACGCTTGCCTGCGCTTCTATGAAAATGATCGCGCCGTGCGCACGGCAAGTTCCGAACAGGTGCGCCGCCCCATCTATCGCGAAGGGACCGAACAATGGCAGGCGTTCGAGCCCTGGCTTGATCCGCTCAAGGCAGCATTGGGGCCGGTCTTGACTGCTTATCCCGAAGTTCCGGACGTCCAGTAGACCTGGCGAGCGGAAGGCGCTTGCGTCCCGGACTCAGGCGACCCTATAGCGCTCTGCAATGTCCGATCTTTTTTCCACCGCATCATCCGCTTCTGCTGGCTACACCGCGTCCGATATCGAGGTGCTCGAAGGGCTGGAGCCGGTCCGCCGCCGCCCCGGCATGTATATCGGCGGCACGGATGAGCGCGCCTTTCATCACCTTGCCGCCGAAGTGCTCGACAATGCGATGGATGAAGCCGTGGCGGGCCACGCAACCCGGATCGAAGTTACGCTGGAGGCCGGAAACCGGCTGACCATCAGTGACAATGGCCGCGGCATCCCGGTCGATCCGCATCCCAAGTTTCCGGACAAGTCCGCGCTTGAGGTGATCCTCTCCACGCTCCATTCGGGCGGAAAGTTCAACGGCAAGGCCTATTCGACGAGCGGGGGGCTCCACGGCGTGGGCGTGTCGGTCGTCAATGCGCTGTCGTCCGACACGGTGGTGGAAGTTGCGCGCAACAAGGAGCTGTTTCGCCAGCGCTTCTCCCGTGGGCTTACGCTCGGGCCGCTCGAAAAGCTGGGGGCGGTCAACAATCGCCGCGGCACGACTGTCAGCTTCACGCCCGATACCGAGATTTTCGGTGAGATGCATTTCAAACCCGCAAGGCTGTATCGGCTGGCGCGATCCAAGGCCTATCTCTTTGCCGGGGTCGAGATTCGCTGGCGCTGCGACCCTGCGCTGCTGGCGGACGATACACCTGCGGAGGCCGTGTTCCAGTTTCCCGGCGGGCTTTCCGATCATCTGCGCGAGCAGGTGAACGGCCGCGAATGCGTGACGACGGAATTCTTCTCCGGCAGTCAGGATTTCGCGGACGGTCCCGACGGAGTGGGGCAGGGCCGTGTCGAATGGGCAGTGGCCTGGCCCTTGTGGAGCGAGGGTAGCTATAGCTGGTATTGCAACACCATCCCCACGCCTGATGGCGGCACGCACGAAGCGGGCCTGCGCGCAGCCATCGTGAAGGGCATTCGCGCCTTCGGCACGCTCACCGGCCAGAAAAAGGCGGAAGGGATTGCGGCCGAAGATATTGTGAGCGGCGCGGAAATCATGCTGTCCGTCTTTATCCGCGATCCGCAGTTCCAGAGCCAGACGAAGGACCGGCTGACAAGCCCGGAAGCCGCGCGGCTGGTTGAAAATGCCGTGCGCGACCATTTCGATCATTATCTTGCCGACAACATGGAGCGTGGCAAGGCACTCCTCGGCTATGTGCTCGATCGGATGGACGATCGGCTGCGCCGCCGCGCCGAAAAGGAAATCAAGCGCAAGACGGCCACCTCGGCGCGCAAGCTGCGGCTGCCCGGCAAGCTGACCGATTGTTCGGCAGACGATCCGGCCGGCACCGAACTATTCATCGTGGAAGGGGACAGCGCGGGCGGCTCCGCCAAGCAGGCGCGTGACAGGAAGACGCAGGCCATCCTCCCCATTCGCGGCAAGATCCTGAACGTTGCCTCCGCCACGTCAGACAAGATCCGCGCGAACAGCGAAATCGCGGACCTGATCCAGGCGCTTGGCTGCGGCAGCCGGAAAGACTGCAATCCCGATCACCTGCGTTATGACCGCATCATCATCATGACCGATGCCGATGTGGATGGCGCGCACATCGCCACGCTGCTGATGACATTCTTCTTCCAGGAAATGCCCGAAATCGTCCGGCGCGGGCACCTCTACCTCGCGCAGCCGCCGCTCTACCGGCTGACGGTCGGCGCAAAATCGCTCTATGCGCGCGACGATGCCCACCGCGCCGAGATCGAGGCCGGGGAGTTCAAGGGCAAGAAAGTGGAAGTTGCCCGCTTCAAGGGGCTGGGGGAAATGAACCCCTCCCAGCTTCGCGAAACGACGATGGACCCCAAGACACGCGGCCTCCTGCGCGTTACCCTGCCGCAGGAATATGAGGAGCGGGCAGGGGTGCGCGATCTTGTCGAGCGGCTGATGGGCAAGAACCCCGAACACCGCTTCGCCTTCATCCAGGAAAATGCCGCGCGCGTGGAAGAAGACGCGATTGATGCGTGAGGATATGCGAGTAGCCCAGTGCTTTTGAATTGATTTGGTGACACCGGGTTGTCCTGGCTCGGTCCCATTGCGACCATTGAAGTGCCTTATGGATCATTGAGCGGCGGCATTGTGGCGACGCTCGCATGTCTTGATGAGGCGCGCCATTGACGGGTCGTCCTCGACAGCACTAGCTTCAAGCACCGCCTTAATGCCCGTGCGGGTTTTGTTGGCTCTAACCGGAGGAAGCAAGATGACAGATCGCTACACCAAATGTGTTCTTACTATTATTGCGCTTTTTTTGGGCATCATCGCGACCAGAGAGGTTGGCATTAGTACGGCAGTTGCTCAAAACACTCCGCAGCGTGTGCAAATCTGTGACCAAGCCGGCAGATGCGCCCAAATTAACAATGGCTCCTTGTGGGTTCAGAACGCAAATTAGCCGGACGCGCACTTGCCGATGGGCTGGAGCATATTCCGAACCGGCTGGCGGCGTAACCCTGCGCTTAAGGATTGATTTGGTGAAACCGGACTGTGCGGACACGCCCTCATTGCAGACGTTGCGATCACGAACATTCTTGCAGTTGCGTGTCCTGAATTCCTTCTCAGACAAGCATTTGAGTAAAGCGGCCTTACAGGCTAGCAAAGCGCGCGACGATGTGATGTTCGTATTCGGATGGGAGACGGCGAAATGGCTACAGCGGACATACATCGTCGTTTCACCTTGCGTGCTGTCGGCACTGCACTGCTCGTCGCGATCTTCCTTGCGAGCGTTTTCTTTTTTCTTGATCGCGATGTTGCCAATGTTCCGCGGCATGGAGAAGCAAAGGAATGGCGTTACGCATTACACATCATTGGTGGAAGCGTGGTTATGCTCGTCGCGCCGTTCCAGTTCATCGCACCGATCCGTAACCGTTTCCGGCGCTATCATCGATGGGCAGGCTATGCTTTCGTGGGCGGGTCACTTCTCACATTTGTGGGTTATTGGCTTATTCAGCCAACCGATCGCGACACCTTCTTTCTGAGCCAGACGGTGGCGATCTGTCTCTGGATGGCTGCCATGGCCGTCGCGGTGATAGCTGCTCGGCGGAAACACTTGCTGACGCACGAGCACAACATGGCTCGCGCCTTTGTCATTGCGTTTTACTTCGTCTTGGTCCGGCTCATTGACCCTTGGGGCATGCCCTTCATCTCGCGATTTGCCGGGGAGCCAGCCGCTGCAAACGCACATAGCGACTGGCTGGCGTGGGTTCTGCCGCTTATTTTCGTCGAGGCCTATTTTGGCCGAAAATGGAACCGGTTGTTAACGAAGCGCCATTGAACAGGCTAGCGTCAGCACCCTACCCCAAAGCGGGCATTCGCTTCAGCCTCTGCCGAGCCGCTCCTCGCAAACTTCCTTCACAACGCGTTGCAGCGCCTCGACGCTGGCAGTGGCTTCCGCGAGGAGTTCTTTGGTGATGCGGTAGTGTTTGGAGTAGCGGGCTTCGACATAGGCACGTTTGATGTGGTTGAAGGCCCGACGTTCATAGCGCGTTTTGCGTGGCCAAACGCCTATAAGTCTTGAATCGAGTCCCTCGGCCCGGCTTCGCAAAAGCTCGATATTGTGCAGCTTGGGGCTGTAGAGTGTCAGTGTCAGGAGGACGGCATGATAGGCGCGTTCGACGGACTGATGCAGGTTGAAGGCCGCTTCCTTCAGATCGCCTCGTTGCTGGAGAAATTTGGCAGCCGCGAGATATGATAGGCTGCTTGGATACCACTGATCAAAATTTTCCTGCGCTTCGCGCAATATTTCCGCCTCGCTGAGATTGCCGGGTTTCGCAAGTTCTCTTGGCTCATATTCATAGACGATGATGCCATCGCGGTTGATGTCCACGAAGAAGGGCCGGCCGCGATGCAACTGGTCGTTCACATCCTCCAGATCGTGGACGACAAGGTTATACGGGTATCGCGTCGCGCCCAAGGAGGCCTCAAGGTCAAGGCCATCGCGCGCGCCATACCACCAGTCATCATCGGCAAGCTCGGCATGGCTCACCACCACCAGCAGGTCGAAATCCGAACGATAGCCGGTGTTCAGGTCGCGCACGGGCTTCCCGCGCGCCATCGAGCCATAGAGGATGATCTTCAGGATCCGGCCCTCGCGCTTTCGCGTCCAGCCCTTGCCCTTGATGGCTTTCGCAAATTCCTCGCGCAGGATCACCACTGCGCGCTCCAGCTGCCGCTTTTGCTGCGAGGTCAGATGCTCGTAATCCTTGCGCACAGGGCAGGCTTAGCGCGCACGTGCGGCTTGCGCCAGTTCTCCCAGCATTCTTTGCGATTGCCCGCGAGACGGGGTTAGGGCTTGGTGGCGCCGTCGCTGTTGAAGATATCCGCTGCGACTTTCCATTGGCCGTCCACATTCCGCCAGACGACGACATATTTGCCGACTTCCTCCGTTGGGCCGTTGGGCCCGCCAAGCGTCAGCAGATAGGTTCCCCGATCGAGCGCCATGTCGCCGCCCGATGCTACCACGATCTGATCCGCCTTGAATGTGAGCCCGAACCCGGGCGCCGCCATGAGCCCGCCCCAGGCCTTTTCCAGCGCCGGCTGGCCCAAAGCGATTGGCGCACCCGTTGCCATCATCGCGCCATCGGCCGCGTACAGCCTCGACACCCCAGCGGCATCATGATCACGGATCAGTGCCAGCCATTTCTCATTCGTCTTGCGGATGGCCTGTTCATGCTCGGCCGCCGTGGGGCGACTTGCATCATTCGATCCTGCGCTCTGGCCGCAGCCCAGCAACAGCACGCTCAATCCTGTCAGAACAGCAAATTTGGCTCTCTGCATATCGTAGCCCCCCTTCGCTGCCGGGACGATGTCATGGTTTATCACCTTTTGCAAACGAAGTGGCGCCTTGCGCCAGTTCTGCCAGCGCCCATTGCGTGGCTTCGCGCACGATTTCGGAGGCGTCCTCCCTCAGGGCCTCAAGCGGTGTTGCAAGGCGGGCGTCCCCGCTGTTGCCGGCGGCAATGGCCGCATTCCTCACCATTCTGTCCCGGCCGATCCGCTTGATGGGGGAGCCGGAAAAGACGGCGCGAAAGCCCGTATCGTCAAGCGCCAGCAGGTCTGCCAACGCCGGGGCCACAAGCTCGGCGCGCGGCGCAAAGGCAAGGTTCGCGGCGGCGCTTTGGGCAAACTTGTTCCATGGGCAGACAGCAAGGCAATCGTCGCAGCCATAGATGCGATTGCCGATGGCGCGGCGGAATTCGTGCGGGATGGGGCCCTTGTGCTCGATCGTCAGGTAGGAGATGCAGCGGCGCGCATCGAGCCTGTAGGGCGCGGGAAAGGCGTCTGTCGGGCAGGCGGCCTGACACGCAGTGCAGCTTCCGCACTGGTCCCGGTGCGGGGCATCGGGTTCGAGTTCAAGCGTCGTGAAAATGCTGCCGAGGAACAACCAGCTGCCCTGTTCGGGGCTGACGAGATTGCTGTGCTTGCCTTGCCAGCCGAGCCCCGCCGCAGCGGCCAGCGGCTTTTCCATCACGGGCGCGGTATCGACGAACACCTTCACCTCGGCCCCCGTCTGCTCCACAAGCCAGCGGGCGAGGCTCTTCAGCGCCTTTTTCACGACATCGTGATAATCCTTGCCCTGCGCATAGACGGAAATCCGGCCGCGCGAACGGGCCTCTGCCAGCGCCAGTGGATCACCAGCGGGGGCATAGCTCATCCCCAACATGATGGCGCTTCTCGCTTCAGGCCACAGTGCCTTCGGGCTGGCGCGCTGGGCGGCGCGATCGGCCATCCATGCCATGTCTCCGGCATTGCCCCCTTCAAGCCATGGCCCGAGCCGTGCGGAAAAATCCGCATCCGCCCCCGTCACGCCAAAGGCCAAGAAACCGAGCCGTGCGGCCTGCGCCCTTAACGCGATCTTTAGTGACTTGTTGTCAGGAAACATCTGTACACGCTACCACGCGCTCAGGATTTGTGGAGGTTTGATTTGTCGCTGGCTGACGATCGTCCTGTCTGGGCGTCAGGGCTGTTCAAAAGCTTCGGCAAGTTCGAGGCCGTGAAGGGCGTGAGCCTGAGCGTTCCCAAAGGCGCGATCTATGGCGTGCTTGGCCCCAATGGCGCCGGCAAGACAACCACCCTTCGGATGCTGCTTGGCATCATCGATCCGGATCGCGGAGAACGGTCCCTGCTTGGGGAGTCCAGCCCCCGCAAGGCCAGCCAGCGCGTTGGCTACTTGCCCGAAGAACGCGGCCTTTATCCCTCGATGAAGGCGCGAGAGGCCATTGCCTTCATGGGGGCCTTGCGCGGATTGGACTGGAACGAAGGCCGCAGGCGTGCCGATGCGGCGCTGGAAGCGGCGGGGCTTGGGCATGCAGCACATGGCAAGATCCGCAAATTGTCCAAAGGTATGGCGCAACTCGTCCAGCTGCTTGGTTCACTGGTCCACAAGCCGGACCTGATTGTCCTTGACGAGCCCTTTTCCGGCCTCGACCCCGTCAACCAGGAACTGCTTGAACGGCTGATCCTTGCAGAAAG
>CAYSCC010000072.1:0-7332 GCA_964429375.1 uncultured Chakrabartia sp. | reverse complement strand
GGTGCGCAAGGCGGAGCGCACGCGACAGGCGGGGCGTGCTCTTGCGCGCCGCCGAACAGCCGTGCAACCGTTGCCAGAAGCCGTCCGCGTCGGAAAACTCCCTGAGCAGCCGGTCAATGGACCATAGACCGCGAAGCCCGGCAACTGGGTCCGCATGCCCCAGCGCCGCGAGAACCGCATCCATGATCAGTGCCTCCGGCGCCGGGACCCGGAGTCCCTGTTCAAGCGGAATCGCAGCTGTATCGGGAGCCGTGAGCACGACCTTCAGCCGGATCGGGCCGCCAAGCTGCGCAATTGCGTCCGCGTCATTTTGGGTTGAGACGGCAACAGACAGTTCGTGCACGACGCACCCGCGCGCAACATCCAAGCCAGCGGCTATCCAGCCCGCTTCACCCAAAAGTGTTGCAACCGAACCCTGTTGCGCAAGACAGGCCCCGATCGCGCGGATTTGATCGAGGGCTTGGTGCCGCTCAGCTTCGGCAGCAGCATGCGCGCTCGCCAACCTGTCCATGACATGGTCAGGAAGTGCCAGGCCATGCAGCCTCCTGGCCAGGCTGGCCGTGAGGCCCTCCCCATCGGCCATCGCCAGCAGCGCATCCCATCCGCGCGGATCGAGCCCGAGGACATAGGCCGGATCGCCCAGTGCCTTGGCCAGATGCCGCGCGTCCATTGAAAGCTCCTCGAAAGACCGGGATCAGGCTAAAGCGCGGAATGCCGGAAATGTCGAGGGCAGGAACGGCTTTGCTTTGCCGTAGCGTCACAAGCAAGGCGCTTGCACACAGAAAATGAGGCGCTAATCAGCCGCCATCATTTGTAAACGGAGCAGAGAACATGACCATCAGTTTTGCCGGAAAGGTTGCCATTGTCACGGGTGCGGGTGGCGGCCTTGGTCGCGAGTATGCGCTTGAGCTTGCGCGCCGCGGCGCAAAGGTGGTCGTCAATGACCTGGGCGGAGCCCGTGACGGGACCGGCCATTCGGACTCCGCACTGGCCGTCGTGGAGGAAATCAAGGCCATGGGCGGAGAGGCCATGTCCAACGGCGGCAATGTGGCCGAGTTTGGTCAGATGGTCGAGATGGTGGCCAAAGCCAAGGAAGCCTGGGGTGGAGTTCATATTCTCATCAACAATGCGGGCATCCTGCGCGACAAGAGCTTCGCAAAGATGGAGATTTCCGATTTCGAGCTGGTGCTGAAAGTTCACCTGATGGGGTCTGCGAACTGCACCAAGGCAGTCTGGGAAACGATGCGGGAGCAGAACTACGGCCGGATCCTGATGACGGCCTCTTCAACCGGGCTCTACGGCAATTTTGGTCAAACCAACTATGGCGCAGCAAAGCTTGGCCTCGCCGGATTCACCAAGTCGCTCTATCTCGAAGGGGCCAAGAACAATATCAAGGTCAATACGCTGGCTCCCATTGCGGCAACACGGATGACCGAGGACATTTTCCCGCCCGAAGCCTTCAAATCCTTCAATCCTGTCAATGTTGTTCCCGCGGCCCTGTTTCTTGTGAGCGATGATGCACCATCCAATGCGATCGTGGGCGCGGGCGGCGGATTCTTCCATGCAGCCAATGTGACGCTGACGCGTGGCGTGGCACTTGCCGAAGAGGAACGGACTGTCGAAGGCGTTGCAGCACACTGGGCCGAAATCATCGACCGTACGGGCGAAACAGTGCCGCAATCGGGATCCGAACAGTCAATGGCTGCCATCAACCGCTTGCAATCCCTTGGCAGCTGATCGGTGGCATCGTCCGCGACTGAATTAACCAGTTAAGGTTTTGCGGCGATATCGTACCAGACAGAGACGGGCGCTTCGTTTACCATTCTCCGGCTTCCAGAGCCATGGTTTTCGGCGGAATTCCGCCTATTATTGCTCCATGCCGCAGCCCGTACCCGGACTGCAGTGCTTTGCTTTCGGCTCTGCCCGCAACCGGGTTGGCCCTGCAGAATGGAGAATGGTCAATGAAGAAGTTTCTGTTCACCGCAACACTGGCGGCTGCATGGATCGCTGCGGCGCCGGCAAATGCTGCCATCACCCTGACCTCGACCCCCGGGGCGTCAATCTATGCAGGCCCGACCCCGACCTTCAATTTCAATTCCGCGACGCCCGAATATAATGGCACGATCTTTTCGGGCTCACTCGGTGGCGTGCGCGCTCAGCCCTTTGGAAGCACTGGCGGATATATTTCCGTGGGCCCTACTGACGGCACGCCCCGCACACTTTCTCTCTCTGCTTTTGGCCTGATAAGCGAAATCAGCTTCATCTGGGGCTCAGTCGATTCCTACAACACGCTTGAGGTGCTTGATGCTGCCAACAGCGTGATCGCAACCTTCACGGGGGCCAATGCAGCGGTCAATCCAAATGGCAACCAGACCAGCCCAGCAACCAATCCGATCGCAAAGCTGACCTTCACCGGAGCAGATCAGGGCCGTGTTTCGGGCCTTCGCTTCAACTCGTCCGGCAATGCGTTCGAAGTGGACAACGTTGCCGTGGTCTCCACAGCAGTCCCAGAGCCAGCCACCTGGTTCATGATGTTCGCTGGCTTCGCGATGCTGGGCCATTCCCTTCGACGGCGTCCGGCGCGTTATCAGGCACTAGCGCGGGCCTGATACCAGAGTCACCCGGCAGGAAGGGCCGCTTCGTGCGGCCCTTTTTTTGCGCTCTCACAACTGTATTGCAAATATAATACAGTTGTGAGAGATAGGGCGCTGAGGAGAATGCACCATGTATAGCGAAAGCGATCTGGAATCTGCCGTGGCGGCTGGAGTGCTGAGCCCACAGGCCGTCACTGCATTGAGACTTCATGTATCAGAACAGCGGGCGACGTCGATGGTCGATGAGGAAGACTTTCGGCTGCTAACGGGTTTCAACGACATATTTGTCGCCATTGCCGGAATCCTTCTGCTGGTCGGCGGCGGCTGGCTGGGAGGAGAAGTGCATCCCGCTCTTGGCGGCGCAATCGTGGCCGCGCTGTCCTGGGGCCTTTCCGAATATTTTACGCGCCAACGCCGAATGGCGCTGCCCAGCATCGTCTTTCTGCTTTCATTCGTCGGCAGCGTCTTTTCAACTCTGGTTTCTGCGACGCTTGCTGATGGCGCCGTGGAGGCTGGAGATAGCGCCAGCGCAGCAATTCTGGCCGCCTGCGCTGGCTTGGCGGCCGCGGCAGCGTGGGTGCACTGGCGTCGTTTTCAGGTGCCAATCACTGTCGCGGCAGGGACATCGGCGTGTGTTGGACTTTGCATTTCTCTCTTCCTTGCAACGGTCGGCACCGAGAATATGGACCGACTGGTCTATGGACTTCTCCTTGTCCTTGGACTGGCCGTCTTTGCCTATGCAATGCGCTGGGACATGTCCGATCCGATGAGAACGTCACGCCGCTCGGACGTGGCATTCTGGCTCCACCTGCTCGCTGCACCCATGATTGCCCATTCAACCTTTGCCTTGCTTGGGATCCTCAATGGCGAACCCGGCACGGCCAAGGCGCTTGTTGTTGTGTTGCTCTACGTTGCGATGGGCCTGGTCGCGCTGGCCGTCGACAGGCGTGCCTTGCTCGTCTCTGCGCTGGGGTATGTGATCTATGCGATCATAGCCCTGTTCCGGGAGTTTGGCGCGATTAGCCTGAATGTCGCCCTGGCAGCATTCGTGATTGGTTCGGCCCTGCTGATTCTTTCGGCCTTCTGGCACCGCGTGCGCCACATGGTCACGACCTTGCTCCCGGACGGCCTCAGCCGACGTCTCCCGCCTTCGGTTGCACTCCCGGTTACGGTGCGACCAGCTTCATAAGCCGCCTCTCGACGGGGGCGAGGATCGGCGCAAGGTCATGCCCCCGTCGCAAGACCATCCCTGCTTCGCCGACAAGGGCCCACATACCCTGGCGATTGCGGAGCGCAGGGCGCTTTTCGATCCTGTATTCGGGGCGCTCCGCGGCTCTTCTGAAGGCGCTGAACACGGCCACATCCCGTTCCATGGCAATGGCATAGTCGCGCCAGAATCCAGCAGCCACCATGCGGCCATAGAGGTCGAGAATGCGGGTCAGTTCGGAACGGTCAAATACAGTCTGGATGCCGCCCCGGTTCGGAAACGGGGTGACGTCTCCCATCAGGCCTTGGTCCGCTTCGCAGCAACACCCTCTCGCTCCTCGACCAATGCGGCCAGGCGCTTTTGCAACTGCTCCACTTCACACTTGAGAATCTCAAGCTGCTGGGTTGCGGGATCGAATCGTTCGGAGCACGGCGTTCCATACGGAACAAAACCCTTCTGGTAGTCTGCAGCATCAACCAGAGTCTGGCGTGCGGGGATGCCAACCATCGTTGCACCTTCAGGCACGTCCTTTGTCACAACCGAATTCGCACCGACCCGCGCCCGCGCGCCTAGAGTGATCGGGCCGAGAACCTGGGCTCCCGAACCAATGATCACGCCATCACAAAGTGTCGGGTGGCGCTTGCCTGCAATTCCGTTGTCGGGGCTCGTTCCGCCCAGCGTGACGCACTGGTAGATCGTCACATTGTCCCCGATCTCCGCTGTTTCCCCGATCACGACAAAGCCGTGGTCAATGAAAAAGTTACGGCCGATTGACGCGCCGGGATGAATATCGATCGCGGTCAGGAATCGGGCCAAATGATTCACGAGGCGAGCAAGAAAGAACAGTTCGGCTGCGAACAGCCAATGGGCCACACGATGAAGTCCAAGCGCCCAGACACCGGGATAAGTCAGTATTTCCCAACGCGAACGCGGGGCGGGGTCTCTTGCCTTCACTGAATCGAGATAGGCTATCAGCTGGTCGAACATGGGTCGTGTCTTGCCTTTTACCTTCCCAAGGAACTCTATCTAGGTGTTTCGCGCTCAGGATTCTAGACCCGAGATGGATAAGTATGATTCTCGAGCGCAATCCGGCTCGAACTGTTGTAGGCAATGGAGTGGCCGCGAGTCCGGTTTTAAGGGTGGGGTATGGAGATTTTCGGGTTCGATCTGTCAGGGATGCTGCCGTTTGTGGCAGTCGGTTTCGTGGCCCAACTGATCGACGGCGCCATCGGAATGGCGTTCGGTGTCATCACCAATACGCTTTTGGTGAGTGTTCTTGGTGTTCCCCCGGCGCATGCATCAGCGCGCGTCCATGTCGTTGAAATGTTCACGACTGCGGCATCCGGCATCAGTCACATCTTCCACAACAATGTCGACTGGTATCTGTTCCGCAGACTGGCGATTCCCGGGGTCGTGGGTGCTGTTCTGGGAGCATATGTCTTGACCAGCATTGATGCTTCGGTCGCAAAGCCATTCGTCATGGCCTATCTCGCCTGCATCGGTGTCTACCTTCTCTACAAGGCATGGGGATATACGCACGAGCACCGCGAACCCAAGGTGATTGCCCCGCTCGGCCTCATCGGCGGCTTTCTGGATGCAGCGGGCGGCGGCGGCTGGGGACCGGTTGTCACCTCAAACCTGCTCATCCAGGGCACATCGCCCAGAATGACCGTCGGCACAGTGAACACAGCGGAATTTGTGCTGACCACCGCCGCATCGGCAACCTTCATTTCACAGATCGGCCTGGAAGCATTCAGCATCGCGACGTTCGGGCTTCTGATCGGAGGAATGGTCGCAGCCCCGCTCGCCGCCTTTGTGGCCCGGCATGTCCAGCCACAAAGGCTGATGCTGATGGTTGGCGTCGTCCTGACCGCAACCAGTCTGTTCAGCCTGTACAAGGCCCTTGCCTGATCGCGAAATTCAATTAATCCATCGACAATAAGTGTTTGGATCGATTGATGACGACCTATCTGCCGACCATCAAGCAGTTGCAATATCTGGTCGCGCTTCAGGAGCATGGCCACTTCGGCAAGGCTGCAGAGGCGTGCTTTGTGACGCAGTCCACCCTGTCCGCCGGGTTGCGCGAACTTGAATCGCTGATTGGAGTCACACTGGTTGAGCGCAACCGCAGGGTTGTGCGGTTTACCGCTCTCGGCGAACGCATTGCAGACAAAGCACGGCGCGTGCTGCGAGAAGCCGAAGAACTGGGTGACATGGTACGCGCGGCCGGAAAACCTCTTTCCGGCGATCTTCGCATGAGCGTAATTCCGACAATCGCGCCTTTCCTGCTGCCGCGCATACTTCCCAAGCTGCGAAGAGACTGGCCGGACCTGAGGCTCTTTCTGCGTGAGGAGACCAGTGGAGCGGCGTGCGAGTCGCTCAGCCATGGCCGCGTTGACTGCGTCTTGTTGGCCCTTCCTTACGCGTGTGGCGACATCGAATCCGAAATCCTGTTCGAGGACCGCCTGTTCCTCGCCTATCCCGGCAACGAACAGCCGCCTGAAATTGCAACGGCAGACACGATAGACGAAAAACGCCTGCTGCTGCTCGAGGACGGACATTGCCTGAAGGACCATGTCCTGTCGGCTTGCAACAGGCCAGAATTGCGCGCGAATGCAACCATGCTCGGAACCTCCCTGCACACGCTTGTCCAGATGGTGGACAATGGCCTTGGCGTGACCATGCTTCCCGAGATGGCCATTGAGGCAGAGATTCTAGCCAACACCAGCATCACGACGCGCGCCCTTGTGGCGGATCACGCGAGTCGCAGCATTGCCTTGGCCTGGCGTCGCGCCAGTCCACGCGGCAAGGAATTCGAATTGCTGGCCAAGGTCCTGCGCGAAGTCACGCAGGCCTAACCCCAACGCTGCGCCGCTGCGTCATCGCTGTCTCGCGCCTGCACCCAGGCGAAATGTCCGCCAGGAAATTCTTCCTTCTTCCAGAACGGCGCGTCGGTCTTCAGGCGGTCTATCAGATATGCGCAGGCTTCAAGGGCCGCTGTTCGGTGCCGGGACGCTGTTGCGACCAGCACAATCCGTTCACCTGGCTCAAGGCGTCCGACGCGATGGACAAGTGTGACACCGTCCAGGTTCCAACGGCCGATTGCCTGATCCGCAAGCGTCTCCAGCGCTCTTTTGGTCATCCCGGGATAGTGCTCGAGGGTCATGGCAATGAGCCCGCCATCGCCGCGAACATGCCCCAGAAAACTGGCAACGCCGCCCGAACCCAAAGCCCCAAGCGCCGCGAGCTCCTTGCCGGGATCAAAGTCCTCGAACTGAACGGAGACCATTTTCACCCGCCCGTCACCGGCGGGAAAAAGGCGATCTCGCTGGCTCCCGCAAGCGGCGCATCCAGCGGCGCCATCACCTGGTCAAGCGCACAGCGCAGCTTGTCGCGAACCGCAAAGGCGCCAGCATAACGTTCGTCCTGAGCGATCAGCCAGTCGATCAGGGCCTGCACGGTCTGCACACCATCTGGTACCTCACGCGATTCCATGTCCAGCCCCAGCTGTTCGCGAACGCTGGCAAAGTA
>CAYSCC010000071.1:0-7339 GCA_964429375.1 uncultured Chakrabartia sp. | reverse complement strand
CAAGGTTCGTTATGGGCAGGCTCGACCAGACCCGGTCCGCCTCGACGCGCGTTTCTGCATCGCCCCTGCGAAAGCGCACCGCCGTCACTTTCCCATTGGCATGCTCAACCGCTGTCACCGATGTTTCGAGCAGGAATTCGGCGCCGGACTTTTCAGCTTCAGCCTTCAGGGATTCGCTGATTTGTCCAAAACCCTTTCGCGGAAAGAAGAAGCCGCCGGTCTGGGGCTTTTTGAACCCCGGCACCTGGCCGAGAATCTTTTTCACGATCTTGCCGATGGAACTTCCCGAGACGCGCCTCAATGCCAGGGTGACGGCCAGCTCCTCAGGCGGAAGGGCCCAGAGCTTGCGCATGTAGGGATAGTAGAAATTCTCGCTCATCGCCGGGCCGAGCCCCTGGTGGAGGACACTGGCAAATGTTGGTTCCCCGGCCGAAGGCCTGCGGAAAGGCTTCGTCACCGCGTCCCACAGCAACTGCGCCGTGAACGTCTTGGGCAGGCGCAGCAGCAAGTCGACAGGCTTCAAAGGGAAATGAATCCAGCGGCCCTTCAGCCTGATACGACCGTGGCGGGGCCTCCAGAGCAGGTCCGGGCCCACGGCCTCTTGAATCATGGCGAGAATATGCGGTTCGCTTGCAGGATGAAGCCTGTGGCTGCCAAAATCGCAGTGAATGCCTTCGAGGACGAAACTCCCGGAATTGCCGCCAACCCTTGGCGCGCGTTCGATGACCTTGACTGACGCCTTGCCGCTCCGGGCGAGCATCAGCCCCGCCCCGACACCTGCCGGCCCTGCGCCAAGAACCACAACCTGCTGCATCAACTCCGCTCCATTGTCATGACCTGCTGCTTCGGGCGAAGCAGCTGCACCAGAAATCCGATGGCCCCGCTTGCATAGAGGACGGACTGCCAGATCAGGCCAATGGCGATGACCTGACCCGGATCCGCACCAAAAGGCTTGAGCAGCCCTGCCATGCTGGCCTCCCGCACACCCAGCCCGCCCAGGCTGACCGGCGCAATCGCAATGATCTTCGCGGTGGTCCAGGCAAAGAACCACGCGGCCACCGGGGCATCGACGCGGGCGGCATGGGCAAAGGCAATGTTGATCCCGACAAACAGGCATTGCACGGCCATGGACAAGGCCAGACACGCCAGCAGTCGGCCGGGGCTGCGCGCCAGATCTGCGGCGGCATGGATCATGGCTGTGAGCGCGCGGGCGATCTTGCCCGGCGACTGGCGTTGAGCCATTGCCCGATCAAGATAAGGGGCCAGCACAAAGCCCGCAGCGACAAGCGACGCCAGCCCGGCCAGAGCCCAGCGCAGCTCGGCGCCTTCATAGAATTTCGGGCCCCATGCATAGGCCGCGCCCGCCAGCGCGATCATGGCAAGACCCAGCGTGTCGAGCAGCCGATCCGCAACCGATCCCATGGCCAGCCGGCCCTTGTCCCGAGCTTGCCCAAACACCAGCCCCGCGCGCACGACGTCGCCGCCGGCAACGCCAGGCAGAGCCAGGTTGGCCGCCAGCCCCGCCAGGTGCGCCCGAAATGCCTCGCGATAAGGAACGCCTTCACCAATCAGCATCCGCCACTTGAACGCCGCCGCGGCATGGCCCGCCAGAAACAGCCCAAGGGCGGCAAGCCAGAGACCGGGCGAAAAGGCACGCGCGGCCGACCAGACCGTTCCCAAGGGGACAAAGTGAAAGATCAGGGCCAGCATGGCGGCGCTGACGCAGGCGCGCATGATCCAGACGCCCGGGATGCCTCGCTTGCCCGCCTTCGCTGAAGCGGAAGTCACGGTCACTTGGCGGCGATGTCTGCGCGAGATCGCAGGTTGAGGCGGGAAATCATGTCTGCAATCAGGCCAAGGGCCCAGAGCAGCACAGCACCAAGAAGCCCCAGCACGGCCGTTTCCGAGAGATTGTCGATATAGACGTCATAAAGGGCCTTGAAGAAGCCCAGCGCGAACAACACCATACCCGCCGGCAGATAGACGCGGAGCGGCTGGAAATAGACTGTCAGGCGGAACACCAGAAACATGAAGCGGCCGAAATCGGTCGCCCGGATCTTCGATTGGCCAACACGCTTGCCGTAGACAATCGGCAGGTACGAAACGCGCATGCCCGAAGCCAGCATGCACAAGGTCACCGTAGTGGTGAACGAAAAGGCGTCTGGCAGAAGGGGCACGAACCGCTCCAGCGGCTCTCGCCTGAAGACTCTCAACCCTGAATTGAGGTCCGTGATGTCGTGTTGCGCCAGCAGGCTGGCCAGCTTGTTCAGTGTCCATTTCGCCGGACGGCGGATGAGAGGAACCCCCTTCATGGCCGCCCCGCGATCGCCCACGACCATGTCATTGTAGGTCGCCATCGCAATCATTTCGGGAAGATAGGAAGCGGGATAGGTTCCATCGGCATCGAGAATGGCCACAAGCGGCCCCCGGCTGACGGCGATGCCTGCCTTCAGCGCGCGGCCATAGCCGCCATTGTGCGGGAAATTGACGACTTCGACGCCGGTTGCCCGGGCGCGGGCCAGCGTATCGTCGGTGGATCCGTCATTGACGACAATGATCTCATGGGAAATGCCCGCAGCATCAAGCACGTCACGAACCGACGCGATCGTCGCCGCAACGGCGCCTTCTTCATTGAATGCCGGAATGACAACCGAAACTGCCGGGATTGTGGATTTCGGTTTCTTCGCGCTGGTGGATGCCCCCGCGACCGCCACCAATTCCAATTGTTCAGCCAACTGCGTGCCCCCTGTTCACTGGTCCCTGACGACCCATATATGGTGAACGTCTATATAAGGTGAATGCCCGCAGGCCAAAGCCCGAAAATCCTGCAGGGGATCGAGCCCAACGGCGGACCGGCCTGCCCGGGCAGTGTTGCGGTGAGAAAGGCTAGCGCAGCCAGCCGGCGACAAAGGCAACTGCACCCCAAGTCAGTGCAGCACCAGCGCCAATGATTGCCAGGCGCAGCCAGCCGGGAAAACGCTGCCCAGCCAAATCAGGCAGCGCCGAATCAGCAACGCCATCATGCACCGTCTCAAGTGCATCATCTGCCTGCTTTGCTACAGTCCGATACGACACGTCAGGATTTCCATGTGTCAACACGAAACGCTGCGCCATTTTTCAATCCTTTTCGTTCCTACCCAGTCAATAGGACGGCGGACCCGATCCAAGTTTAAGCCCGTTCACAAAAGTTAAGGCTTAAAATCCCGGTAACCGATGCCCGAAAGTGTACATGGTCCAGGCAAGCTGTCAATCAAAATGCCAATAATGGGCGAATTTATGCTGCATTGCAGCATTTTGAAATTGCAGCGGAATCAGGCGTTTTTTTAGCAGATGACGGGCCCCTTCATGCCTCGGCCCTGCACGGAATCGCGCCAGAAATCATGGTAAATTCCCGCTTGTCCAGTCCGGTAAAAAGGCGCATTTAAATATTCTTTATCATATAGTTAATGGATTTTTAAGGATGCCGGTTAAGCGTCTTTCCGAAATTGTCCGCAGGTAAAACCGTGTTTCAGCCTGCCGCGAAGAAGCGGATCAGTCGGAAAGTGATTCTCAAGACTTGACCCTCTCTTGAGTTCGCTTATGCAGCATGATACCCACCCACCCGAGGCCACAAAACGGGATTGTCTATGCACTCTCTGGAAACTGTTGCCGAAGCACCACCCAGAACCCGATCACACCCCCAGTCACACCCGTCCTCGAGAGACCTGGCCATCAGGACTCTGGACATCCTTGTTGCCATTGCGGCACTGGTCGTGCTTGGGCCCCTATTGGTTTGCGTTGCCGCATCGATCTTCCTGGTCGATGGTGGCCCTCCCCTGTTTGCCCATCAGCGGCTTGGCAAGGGAGGCAAGAGGTTTGGCTGTCTCAAGTTCCGGACAATGGTTGTGGATTCGCAGCAACGGCTCGAAGCACTGCTGGCGCGCGACCCGGTTGCGCGGGCGGAATGGGACAGGGACCAGAAACTGAGAAACGATCCGCGTGTGACCTGGCTTGGCCGGTTTTATCGCAAGGCAAGCATCGATGAGTTGCCGCAGCTGATCAATGTCTTGCGCGGGGAGATGTCGATCGTCGGCCCGCGTCCCATCGTGCAGGCCGAACGGGCACGCTACGGACGGCATTTTGCGGCCTATTGCGCCGTCAATCCCGGGATCACGGGCATCTGGCAGGTCTGCGGGCGAAACGACGTATCCTATCGCCGCCGGATCGCCTGCGATGTGCTCTATTCACGCAGCAGGTCGCTTCCCCTGAATATCAGGATCATCGCGATGACGATCCCGGCGGTTCTGAAAAGCGAGGGCAGTTACTGACGCCGGGCCGGGCCGCCCGCGCTTGCCTCCATCCAGTCAAGCATCTGGCGGCCGATGGTCCGGGCATCGAAGCGGTCGGCCTCGGCCATCGCCGTGGCATGCCAGGAGTTCAGCATGTCCGGCTGTTCAAGAACGTCCACAAGGGCGGCCTGCCAGGCCGACTGGGTGGGGTCCCGCACCAGGCGCCCATTGCTTCCGTCACGAACCAGTTCGGGAATTCCTCCCCGGTCGCTGCCCATGACCGGAAGGCCAAGCCCCAGCGCCTGGATGACAACTCCCGGCGAATTTTCCGCCCAGATCGATGGGATGCAGAGCAGATCGCTGTCCATCATCTGGTCTGCCAGTTGCTGGTGAGAGACAAAGCCCAGAAAGCTGCACCAGGGCTCATGGCCGAAGCGCGCCCGGAGCTCTGCTTCCTGCTGGCCCCTGCCCGCCACGGTCAATGTCACGCGATGGTCGCGGGCAAGCGCCTCCACTGCACCGAGCAGCATGGCTATGCCCTTTGAATCATGGATGCGGCCTGCATACAGAAGCCGCACATGATCCGCCTTGGATCGACGGCGGGTGGGCATAGGATAGGCGTTGGGATTGAGGATGACGGCGCTTGGATAGTCCTTCACCGGAAAATAGCGCGAGAGCGTTTCCAGATTCGCCCGGGAGGGAGAGACGAAGCTGACACGTGACTGCTGGCGGATGAGGCCGAGCTTGTAACGGGTCGAAAGCGCACAGGGCGCACAATGGCCGGAACAGTCCTTTCCGTTCTTGAACATGCTCATGCGAATGCAGGCCAGCCCGAGATCCGGCAGGACATAGTTTACAGGAATGCGCCGTCTGGCCACTTCCTTGAGCAAGGGATAGCCAAGGCCCTGCAGCAGATGCACGTTCACAAGGTCGGGAGCGAATGTATCAAGGATCTGGCCGAAGGCCGTCCGCAAGCGCTGGTCGAAATGATCCTGAACATGCCAAAGGGGCTTTTTGAGGCGCCCGGCATCGTAGAAACGAAAGACCGGATACACATGCGGAGTCTTCAGGCGAACGACCGTGATGCCCGGGCCCGGACTTTCCTCCCCCTCCTGCTCGTCAAGATCCGCAGCCCTGACAACCATGACGTCATGCCCGGCAGATGCCAGCAGGTCGGACAGGTTTCGGGCCGAGACTTCGGCCCCACCCAGCATCTTCGGCGGATAGAGTGAGGCGATCTGGAGAACCCGCATTATGCAGCCTCCCTTGCGGCGGGCGCATGACTTTGCAGCCTTTTCCAGGCGATGAAGCGGGCAGCAAAGAGGGAAGCTGAGGCAAGAAGCATGGCAAATGCCGCCCCGATGATCCCCAGATGCGGAATGGCGACAAGGCAACCCGTAACGCCCAGGGCCAGGCCTGCGATGTTGAATGCTGCATAATGGCTGTCCCGCTCAGCTGCAGCAAAGGCAAGATTCATGAAATCGGACAGAAGCTTGAACGCATAGGCGGCAAGAAGAAGCGGGACAATGTCCAGACCGGCAAGAATCTCTTTCTGCCCTGAGATGTGCGCCGCGATCCATGTCGCAGGCCCGGCTGCCAGCAGACCCCCAAGCCCCACGACAACGGTCGTCCGGAACCGGTCGCGCAAGGCCAGCTGAAGACCACCAAAGCCACCTGCGAGCCAAGCGGCCCGCAATTGGGGCTGGAAGACCTGAACGGTCGCCGCCTGACAAATGACATAGGCGGAGTTGATAATCGAAGCGAAGAAGAAAAAGACGCCGGCCGCGCGCACATCCAGCATTGCCGAAATGATGAATCGATCAAGGTAGACGCTGCCCGCAAGTCCAAGATCGCTGAGGTAGATCTTGGCCGTTCCAGCCCCGACCGATGAGAGAAAGCTGCGACTGCCAAGCCCATGCTGCTGCAGCATGGCAACTGCATCAAGACGATTCGTCAGGAAGAGCAGCAGGTGGCTCGCGGCCAGTCCAGCCAGCCAGAACCATGCAAGGACCTCGATCGACCGGAAGCCTGTATCGACGAAGGCAGCCACCATGAAAGGCAAGACCCAGGCCCCGTTGCGCAGGAAGAGCAGCATGTTCGCAAAATTCGAGCGGCTGCGCGCAACAAGCGCAACCTGAATATCAAGGCCCAACAGCTCGAGCATCAGGATGGCAACCGCAAGCCAGAGGGGAATTGGCAGCGCCACCAGGCCTGCACCTTCAAGCCCGAGGAGGATACCCATGCAGCAGGCACCTGCGACCACCGAGATCGCCAGGCGGGCACCCACAAGGCGGACGGCATCGTCATGGCCGATCCCGACGAGCTGGCGCGCCATGAAGAAATTGAGACCTAGGCCAGCGACAGGGGGCAACAGCCCCGCTGCTCCAGCCATGAGGGCAAAGGTGCCGACATCCTCCAGCGTCATGAAGCGTGCCATGAATATGGCCAGCAGGAAGCGGGAGCCGAGGCCCGTCACGCGCAATGCTGCATTGATCAGGCCGACGGTCATACTGAATGACCAAGCCCGCCCGCCCAGGGTGAGCACAAGAAATTAACGAATGTCCCCTTACGCGATGAGCCGAAGTCATCATGCGCATTCTGTTCGACAGCCGCTGGATCGCGCCGCACGGCATTGGCCGGGTTGCACGCGAATATCGCGACAGGCTCGCGCGGGATTTCGAGCTTGTTGAACTGTCTGATGGACCGCGCCCATCCAGTCCGATGGACTGGTGGTTTCTCGGACAGTCTTTCCGCCGATCCGAAGCGGACCTTCTTTTTGTTCCGGGGTATAACGGCACTCCGCTGGCGGGGCGGCGCCAGCTTTTCATCATTCATGACCTGATCCATTTCGGACGGGCGGAGCCGAACGGGTTTCGCAAACGACTCTATTACAACAGCATGACGCGCCTGGCCGCGGCACGGGCGAAGGTCCTGACGGTTTCGCACGCCTCGGCCGATGAACTGGGCCAACGATGGCCCGAAACGCGGGGCCGGATTGGCGTGGTTCCCAACGGCATATCGGAAGCCTTTGTCGCCCGGAGTGGATCGCGGCAGGATCGGCGAACAGGCCT
>CAYSCC010000070.1:0-7345 GCA_964429375.1 uncultured Chakrabartia sp. | reverse complement strand
CTTGTGCTGGCCTTGGCGTTGCTGGCCGGGCCGGTGGCTGCGCGCGACGCTCTGGGCGTCTATCAGGGCTGGGGTGCATTCAGGGATAGCAAGCCGCAACGGTGCTTTGCCATTGCGGAGCCGATTCGCAAGGGCAACGCAAATTGGCGCCCGTTCGCCTCCGTGGCCCATTGGCCCGTGCAACGCATTCGGGGCCAGATTCACGTGCGCCTGAGCAGAGCGGTCGACACGGGCACGCCGGTCGAGCTGAGTATCGACGGCAAGCGCTTTTCGCTTGTTGCTGGCGGCGCTGATGCCTGGGCACCGGATTCGCGCTCAGACGCGGCCATCGTCGCAGCGATGCGCGCTGGCCAGCGCATGAACATCTCTGCCATGGCAAAAGGGACGGGCCGCTTTGCAGACAGCTATCTGCTGAAAGGTGCTGCAACTGCAATTGATGCTGCAGCACTGGGCTGTGCGAGGAGGCGGTAATGCTTTCTGTGGTCAAGTGGCTTGAGGCGCACTATAGCCGCGGCGATGGAAATTCCCGGCAATATTGACCCGGTCACCGTACCTCGGGCAGCACCCGTTCGTGCAGACGGTCGTGCAGAACTCGTTGGCCTGACCAAAGACCAGATTCGCTCGGAGCTGGAAAGTGCCGGGCTAGATCCCAAGGCAGCCAAGCTCAGGGCAAAACAGATCTGGCACTGGATCTACAATCGTGGCGTGTCCGATTTTGCCGCGATGACGGATATTGCCAAGGCGCAGCACGGCTGGCTTTCGGAGCGTTTCTCGATCTCGCGTCCGACTGTGGTGGAGGCGCAGGTCTCTACAGACGGGACGCGAAAATGGTTGCTGCGCTCGGACGATGGCCAGGATTTTGAAATGGTCTTCATTCCGGAGGCCGATCGAGGGACATTGTGCGTCTCTTCGCAAGTGGGCTGCACACTGAACTGCCGCTTCTGCCATACGGGCACGATGCGGCTGGTCCGCAATCTGACGCCCGCAGAAATTGTCGGGCAAGTCATGCTTGCGCGCGACTCGCTCGGCGAATGGCCGAGTGGAGAAGATGGCCGCATGCTGACCAACATCGTGATGATGGGCATGGGTGAGCCGCTATACAATTTCGAGGCCGTGCGGGACGCACTGAAGATTGTGATGGACGGCGATGGCCTTGCGCTGTCGAAGCGCCGCATCACGCTTTCCACCTCTGGCGTGGTCCCGCTGATGGAGCGTGCGGGACGGGAAATTGGGGTCAATCTCGCGGTCTCGCTGCATGCCGTGACCAAAGAGGTGCGCGACGAGATTGTCCCGATCAACCGCAAGTTTGGACTGGACGAGCTGCTGCAGGCCTGCGCCTCCTATCCCGGCGCGAACAATGCGCGCAGGATCACCTTTGAGTATGTCATGCTCAAGGACAAGAATGACAGCGATGCCGATGCACGAGAGCTGGTGCGATTGATCCGGAAATACAAGCTGCCTGCCAAGGTCAACCTGATTCCCTTCAATCCCTGGCCGGGTGCGCCGTATGAGTGCTCGGATCCGGAACGGATAAGCCGTTTTTCTCAGATTGTCTTCGCCGGCGGGATTTCGGCGCCCGTCAGGACACCGCGCGGACGGGATATCGACGCGGCATGCGGCCAGCTCAAGACGTCAAGCGAGCGCCGGAGCCGTGCGGAACTTGATCGCCTGGCAGAGGAAAAACAGGCGGCCCTGGGCTAACGGGCAAACATCGCCCTCAGTTCAAACTTCAGCACCTTGCCGGTCGCGTTTCTTGGAAGCGCGTCCACGATCTCCAGTCGCGCAGGATGCTTGAAGCGGGCAAGTCGCTCCCGGCAATGGGCCTGGACTTCTGCAAGTGTCAGTGTGCCGCTGTCGTTGAGGGCCGCCACAACGCACCCGGTTTCCCCCCATTTGGCGTCAGGCAAGCCAATGACGGCAACTTCCCGAATGGCTGGAATGTCATAGAGGACATTCTCGATTTCGGCCGGATAGACATTCTCTCCCCCTGAAATGTACATGTCCTTCACGCGGTCTTCGACATAGAAATAGCCGTCCGCATCCCTGCGGCCGATATCCCCCGACCGGAACCAGCCATTGACGAAGCTCGATGCATTGGCATCGGGCCTGTTCCAATACCCTGGCGTGATATTCTTTCCCCGCATCCAGATCTCGCCCAACTCGCCAGGGGCGGCTTCGCTGCCATCCGGTCGGGCGATCATTGCCTGGCAGTGGCGCACCGGCTTTCCGGCAGAGCCGATCTTTCCCGGCACGTCGCGGGCCTCGAGCATCAGGCATGCAGCGCAGGTTTCTGTCATGCCATAGCCTTCGCGGATCGCCACGCCGCGCTCATGCCAGCTGCGCAGAAGAGACTCCGGCACGCTTTCTGCCCCACACGCCATCGTGACCATGCGGGAGAAATCCGTCGTCGCAAATTTCGGGTGTGACTGCATGGCGTTGAACATGGCAGGCACGCCAAGAAAATGGGTTACTCCCAGGTCTGCACTGTCGAATGTGTCGAGCAGCCGTCCCGCCTCGAAGCTGCGCTCGATCACAACAGTGCCGCCAGCCCCGAGCGCGATGGTCGTATAGGCAACGAGGCCGCCGATGTGAAACAATGGCAAGGCAACAAGCCCGACCATTGCCGCAGAAGCGCCAGACATTCCCATGCTGCCGGCATTGATAAAAAAGAACTGGCCATGGTTGAACATGACGCCCTTGGGCGTCCCCGTCGTGCCAGACGAGTACATGATCATGCAAAGGTCGGATTCTCTCTGGGGACTTTGGACCCAGACAGGCTCTGCCCTGGCAATGGCCGATTCGAATGCGCCACCTGATCCGGACGCGTCGATTTCGATCCAGTGATCGAGGTTGGTCATGGTCTTCAATGCTGTAACAACAGCTGCCAGGTCGCTGTCATGGAACACAAGCCGGCAGCCGCTATCCTTGACCATGAAGGCAAGTTCGTGGGCGGTCAGGCGGAAGTTCAGCGTCGTGCAGACTGCGCCAATCCGCCAGCAGGCAAACAGGGCGTCAAGAAAGTCGCTGCTATTCAAGGCCAACAAACCCACCCTGTCGCCCTGCTCAATACCAAGGTTGCGCATATATCCGGCCAACCCGGCAACACGGGCGTGCATCTGGGCATAGCTGTGTCTGCGCCCTGAATGCAGGTCGATCGTCGCCGGCTTTTCGGGCGTTCGGAATGCATGTTCGGCAATCCAGTCATGCACCAGAAGGTCGTCCGATCGGCTTGCCATAGTCATGCCCCTTTCCGCGAATGAAGCAGGTCAGGTGCCGAACTGCACCCAGACAGGCTGGCCGCTCTTGCATGTGGCCCGCGTGTCCTCCACACCATGTGCGGGGGAGACGCTGCCAATGAACAAACGGACCATCGTCGCGTTGATGTGCGCGATAGCCACTTTCGTCTGCTATATCGACCGGGTCAATATTTCAGTCGCAATCATTCCGATGGCTGACGAGCTCAACTGGTCCGGGACAACAAAGGGGTTTGTCCTTTCATCCTTTTTCATTGGGTATATGGCGGCGATGCTTCCGACAGGCTGGCTCGCAAACCGCTACGGCGGCCGGGTCCTGATGGGGGTTGCGCTGGCGGGCTGGTCTCTTTTCACGATCCTTACGCCCATCGCCGCGGGCATTTCCCTTTCGGCCCTCATTGTGACTCGGATCCTGATGGGTGCAGGTGAGGCAGCAAGTTTTCCGGCTGTCTACAATCTTCTTGCGCGCTGGTTCCCCAAGGCGGAGCGCAGTCGCGCCGCTGCCATGAATCTCACTGGCATTCCGCTTGGGACCATCTTTGCGCTTTCGACTTCGGGATGGCTGGTGACCCATTATGGGTGGCCTGCGGTCTTCTATGCCTTTGGCGCGATTGGCCTGGTGTTCTGCCTGATCTGGTTCTGGCTGGTCCGGGCACGCCCGTCTGCCCATCCCCATATATCAGACCGGGAACTTTCCTTGCTGGCGCCTCTGGAGGACGACATCGGAACAACGCCGGCACCGGTGCCATGGAAGACCCTCTTTTCGCACTCGGCAGTCTGGGCTCTGGTGTTCAACCACTTCTGCGCCAACTGGACACTGTACCTCATGCTCAGCTGGCTCCCCAGCTATTTTCGGGACGTGCAGCACATGACGATCGAGGGGTCTGGCCTTTTTTCCATCCTGCCCTGGGTTTCGCAGTTCGTTGTCGGCAATATGTCTGCCCATGTTGCAGACAGCATGATTGCCCGTGGCTGGCGTGTGACGCATGTTCGCAAGATCATGCAATGTACGGGTCTGGGCGGTGGGGCGCTGTTCCTGATTCTTGCCTCACAGGCCACCACGCCCGGCTTTGCGCTCTTCACCATGTGCGGTGCGCTTGGTCTGGGGGCATTGTGCTGGGCGGGCTTTGCCAGCAACCATCTCGATATAGCGCCCCGTCATGCCGATGTGCTCTGGAGCATCAGCAATACTGCCGGAACACTTCCCGGGATCGTCGGCGTTGCGGCAACCGGGATCCTGCTTGATGTGACAGGAGGTTACACCGCAACCCTGCTTGTCGCTGCTGCCATCAACGTGGTTGGCGCGCTGGTGTGGCTGACTTGGGGTACGGGAGAACGGATTGCGGATTGATCTGCGTCAGGTGTAACCTGACTTCTCGATGGCCCGAACTTCGGACAAAGGGAGTGTGCGATGGCCAAATCAGAAACCGGGCGCGCGACGGCGAACCCACCGATCTCCAAGCCGGCAATCGTTTTCCGGCATCGACTTTCGACCCGCATCTGGCATTGGGTGAACGCAGTGGCAGTCTTTGTCATGCTCATGTCCGGGTTGATGATCTTCAATGCCCATCCCCGGCTGTACTGGGGCCACTATGGTGCCAATGCTGACCAGCCGTGGCTCGTGCTGCCGCGCTTTCCGGGGTGGGCAACGCTTCCATCAAACTATGATCTTGCACTGGGGCGCCATTGGCACCTGGCCTTTGCCTGGGTTTTGGCCTTTGGCCTTCTGGCCTATCTTCTTTGGTCACTGTTCAACGGCCATCTGAAAAAGGATGTTGCACTTTCCCGGGCAGAAGTGGCGCCGGCGCACCTCTGGGCGGATATCAAGAAGCATGCGCGGTTCGACTTTCGCGAAAGCGAGGCACGATACAACCCCTTGCAGAAGATCACTTACAGTCTTGTCCTGTTCGGCCTCATTCCGCTTCTGATCTTTACCGGGCTCACGATGTCGCCAGGCATGAATGCGGCGCTTCCCTGGCTTGTTGACCTGTTCGGGGGAAGAGCGTCGGCACGCTCGATCCATTTCATCTGCGCCATGGGCATTGCCGCCTTTATAGTCGTTCATCTTCTGCTCGTGGTTCTCGCCGGACCGTTCAACGAGATCAGGTCCATGATCACGGGATGGTTCCAGCTTTCGCCACCAGAGAACAGGTCTTCGGGAGACAGCGCATGATCATCACAAGGCGCAACATTCTTGTCGGCGCAACGGCAGGCCTGCTCAGCGGATGCGACGCTCTCGGCCGGAATGAGAATTTCCGCGAACTTCTGGCGCTGGGGGAAAAGGGAAACTTTCTCATCCAGCGCAGCCTTCAGGACCGAATGGCGCTTGCAAAGGAATTCCGTCCTGAACAACGTTCGCCCGTCTTTCGCATGAATGGTACGCGCCAGCCGCGCGGAGAGGCCTACGCTACGCACATGAAGGAAAACTTCGCGAACTGGCGGTTGACGGTCGATGGCCTTGTCGCACGGCCGCAGGCCTATTCGCTTTCGCAACTCATGGCAGGGCCAAAACGGACCCAGATTACACGCCATGACTGTGTGGAAGGCTGGAGTGCCATTGGCAAATGGACCGGCATTCCATTGAAGCTGATTCTTGATGCGGCCGGCTTGCAGTCGCGGGCGCGCTATCTCGTATTTCATTGTGCAGACAAGATGGGATTCGGCACGCCTTATTACGAGAGCATTGACCTGGTTGATGCGTTTCATCCGCAGACCATTCTGGCCTGGGCGCTGAACGATGAACCGTTGTTGGTCGGCAATGGCGCCCCCCTTCGGCTCCGGGTTGAACGGCAGCTTGGATACAAGCAGGCCAAGTATGTCGAACGCATTGAGGCTGTTGATGACCTGTCCAGGCTCTATGGTGGCAAGGGCGGATACTGGGAGGATGGCGCCGGGTACGAATGGTACGCAGGCATTTGATCGCAAGCCGGAAGGTCGTTAATGCCCAGGCATGAGCGAACCTGATTATGAAGCCATTGCCAGGTCTGGTGTGGAGGCCCTTCGACGCGGAGATGCGGCAGCCGCGCGGGCAGCGTTCGCAACCGTAGAGTCAGCAGGGCGCGCGTCTCATCAATTGCGTCTGTTGCTTGCGCAATCCTGCGAGCTGATAGGCGATGGCACCGCGATGGAGGCGGCGCTTGCGCCAGTGCTCGAAGCAGAGCCGCGCAATATTTATGCCTTGCTCATGATGGGCGAAAACCGCTTGCGCCTTGGTGACGATCGGGCCGCATCGTCATGGTTCAACCTCGCCCTATCGTCTGCCAGCCAGGCTCAAACTCTTCAGTCGGATCTTCCGCCGCGGCTTGACAGGGCCGTTGCGTCGCTCGACGCGATCAGCCGCCGATTTGCGGATCATCTGCATGCGCGGCTTTCTGCGGCGGAGGTCGAACCAGCCAAAGTCGGTCCTCGCTTTCAGGAAGGAATAGACATCTTGGTTGGCCGAGCTCAACCACAGCTTCAGCAGCCGACAAGCTTCTACTATCCACGGCTTCCGCAGATTCCGTTCTATGACCCTGCAGATTTTGAGTGGGTCGAATCTCTTGAGGGCCAGGCGGATTCGATCCGGGCCGAGGCGGAGGCCGTGCTTGCATCCGGTCATGGTCTGGCCCCTTATGTTCAGCGCAATATAGATCGGCCAACGCGCGAACATGCGCTGCTGGAGGATCCGAACTGGAGTGCCTATTATCTCTGGAAAGATGGCGCTCTGGATGAAGAGCATGCGCAGGCTTGTCCGGTTACCGCGGCCGCGCTCAGTGGTCTTCCCATGCCCCGAATTGCCGGCCGTTCGCCTGCTGCGCTGTTCTCGGTCCTGCGACCGAGAACGCATATTCCGCCACATTGGGGCATGCTCAACACGCGGTTGATCTGCCACTTGCCGCTCATTGTTCCACCGGACTGCAGGCTGCGGGTTGGCAATGAAACGCGCACGGTCGAAGCGGGAAAAATGCTGATCTTTGATGACAGCATTGAACATGAAGCCTGGAATGACAGCGATCACACCCGAGTCATCCTGCTGTGCGAAATCTGGCGGCCCGAGCTGGATGACGCAGAGCGCGCCGCGCTGACGGCAATGTTCGAATCAATTGCACTTT
>CAYSCC010000069.1:0-7411 GCA_964429375.1 uncultured Chakrabartia sp. | reverse complement strand
CAACCGCCCTGCGTTCGCAACATTGCCCGTCACGAGGCCATTGACCACCGTGAACGAACCAGCAGCGCCGGTCACATCACCGGTGAGGGCACCGCTAGCCAACACGTTGAGCGTTGCGGCAGACGCAACCGTTGCCGGGCTGGTGTAGGCGCCAGCAATGCTGACCGTGCCCGCATTAGCCGCAATGCCGCCTGTCAGCGTACCTGTGCCGCCCAAGGTGAAATTGCCAGCACCTGTCTTGGTCAGAGCGTTACCAGACAGCGTTCCGGTGTGCGAGGTCGACGTGCCGTTACCGCCCGCAGTGAGCGTAAAGGCGCCGGTATCGACATCGCCCGCACCTGCGAGGCTGCCAATCGTTTCATCACCTGTGAGCTGGAGCAAGGCTCCGGCACCCACAGTCACAGCCGAGGAATCGCCGATCCCTGTGCCGGCTGCGATCAGCGTACCACCCGAAACCGTGGTGGCGCCGCTGTAGGTGTTGACGCCTGACAGCGTGACAGAACCCGTGTTCAGCTTCGTGAGCGTGCCGGTTCCGGTCAGGTTCCCGGCATAGGTTCCCACACCGGCATCATCGAAGACGACAGCGGCGTTATTGACGATGTTGCCCTGAAGCGAGGTCGTCGTTCCGGTAAGCGTGCCGGCCGAAACGGTCGTACCGCCGGTGTAGGTGTTGGCTCCGGACAGGGTCAGGTTGGCTGCGCCTGTCTTGACCAGGGCACCCGCACCCGAGATGACGCCGGACAGCGTGGTATCAGCACCGGTCAAGACCGTGCCGCCACCTGCGCCTAGCGTGACCGCGTTTGCCAAGGTCAGAGTGCCAGTCGTATTGAGCGTGCCGCCATCGAAAGCAAGCGTGCCGGTTCCGATGTTGTTCGCAGCGCCAATGGAAACCGTGCCGCCATTGAGGTTGGTGACACCGGAATGGGCAGAGTTGTCACCGGTGAGCGTCAGCGTGCCTGCACCAGCCTTGGTCACTGTGCCGGCGCCACTGATCGCGCCTGCATAGGTGCCATTCGCTGGCTGGGTGAAGAGCAGCGTGCCGGCTGCATTGGCAACAATATCACCTTGCAGCGATGTCGTGTTGCCTTCGAGCGTGCCGTCATTGATGACAGTGCCACCCGAGTACGTGTTCGCACCAGTCAGTGTGAACGTGCCCGTTCCCTGCTTGGTAAGGCTGCCAACGCCGGAAATCACGCCTGCATAGGAGGTGTTCGAAGCGTCGCCCGTCGTCAGGTCGGCATCGAGCACTACGGTCCCGCCATTGCCGGACAGGCTGCCGATCGTTTCCGCAGTGGACACGAGCAGGTTGCCCGACGCTGCCGGAGATGCCGTCGCATTGACGATCACAGCTGCAGTGTCGTCGATCGCATTGCCACCCTGAAGCTCAAGGGTGCCATTGTTCACCGTAGCCGCGCCGGTAAAGCTGTTGGCGCCGGAGAGGACCAGTGTTCCCGTCCCGATCTTTGTCAGGCCATTCGCGCCGGAGATGTCGCCGGAGAATGCGCCCGAGCCAACAGTAAGATCACCGCCCGAAAGCGTGATTGAGCCGTCACCATTGATGGAGCCCACAGTTTCAGACGCAGCCACGTCGAGGATGCCAGGTGTTGTGACGATCACATTGCCCGTATCTGCAATGGCAGCGCCGCCCAGAAGCTGGAGGGTACCCTGGGTGATTGTCGTGTCACCCGTATAGGTGTTCGTTCCGGAGAAGGTTGTCACACCTGTTCCGCCACCGCCGACATTGACGACGCCCGTACCCGACATGGATCCGGAATAAGTGCCGCTCGCCAGATTGGTGAGGTTCAGAGTTGCATTGTTGACGATCGTATTGCTGCCGATGAAATCCGCATCATCAACGATGAGCGTTCCAGCATTGATATTGATCCGGTCGGCCAGCGAAACTGCCTGGGACAAGGCCCAGCTGCCCGTGCCATCCTTGTTCATGACATCGAAGTTGGTGACTGCGATGTTGAGCGTGTCCGCGCCCGAGCCGAACAGGTTGATCGTGTTGAGGCCTGCTGCATCCGCTGTCAGCGTGCCGGTCGGGAGTGCGGCAGACGATCCGAAGCCGATCGTATTGGTGCCGGCACCCATATCGATATTGCCCGTGATCGTTCCGGTCGTCGTGATCGTGTCGTTTCCTGCACCAAGCAGAATGTCGCCCGTGATCGAGCCCGTGTTGCTGATCGTGGTGTTACCCGATGAGCTGATGTCACCCGTCAACGAGCCAGCGTTGGTGAGGCTGAACGCGCCACCTGCCGAAGAGACATTGCCCGTGATCGTAGAGGCGCCAAGGTTGTTCAGCGTATTTGTGAGGGTGGCGCCCGCATCACCAAACGCAATATCGGCCGTGATCGAACCAGGCCCGCTGGCAAGGTTGTTGATCGTGCTGCCGCCGCCGACCGAGACAGTGGTCCCGGTGATGGACCCCGTATTGTTGATTGTGGTGACGCCGGCCGAGGTGAGGTTGCCGGTAATGGTACCGTCATTGGTCACTAGGAACGCACCACCTGCGGAGACGATATCGCCGGTGATCGTTGCGGGCGCGAGGCCTCTGAAATTTTCAAGGATGTTTGTCTGGCTGGCGCCAGCTGCGGCGAAATTGATATTGCCTGTAATCGAGCCCGGCGCGTTGGCGGCGTTGGAAACGCGGCTGCCGCTGCCCATGGAGATATCGGCGGTCACAGTGCCTTCATTGTTAACGGCGCTTTGACTACCTGCTTGCAAAGCCCCGCCATCGACCGAAGCCCCAGGCCCTACGTTGATCGACAAGCCTGAAACAGCAGAGCCATCATAGCCGTCCGGGTCCGTCGTCTGACAAGTAACGATCGTGCCGCCCGCGTTTGGAAGGCAGTCTGCAAAAGCGACGCCCGGAAATGCAAGCAAAGGCGCTGGCAATAATGCTGTTGTGCGGAGCAGCCGGTTAGCAAAAGACTGTTTTTTCATGGATGGGGGTTCCCTGGATTACTGACTAAAGATTGAAACTCTACTTCGCGAATGGAGTACACGCCCCGGGAGCATTGGCGCGCAATGGCCAGTGCCTGAAGCAATACATTACCTACGCAAAACGAAACGACCCTGATTGGCAGGCCTTTTAGCCCGCCATTCTCAACTAGAGTCTAATTTCAGCGAGTGCAAGACGAAGTTCGTTTTCTATTATTGTTTTGTTAACTATGATCTTGTGCGGCACGAAATGAATGGATGTCGGACCGGGATAAACGGATCAGCATCGAACTGGTCGCTGGGCGCAATCAGATTTGCACGAGACATTGGTGCCACACCCTTCTCAATTGCCACGTCGCGTTGCGAATGCCATTGGCCTTCGCCACACGGCAAAGCGAAGGATATGGTGATGCGAATTGACAGTAACACAGCAGCTATTGTGACAGGCGGCGCATCCGGACTTGGCCAGGCCACGGCCAAAGCCCTGGCTGCGCTGGGCGTCAAGGTAGCCATTTTCGATGTGAATGTGCAGGCCGGGACCGCAGTCGCCGACGAGATCGGCGGTCATTTCTGTGAAGTGGACATCACCAGCGAAGACTCCGTCGTCGCCGGATTTGCAAGTGCACGCGCCGTGCAGGGTCAGGAACGAATACTTGTGCACTGCGCCATGACTTCACGTCGCGGCAAGACACTTGCTTATGACAAGGAAGCAGGACGTCTCAAAAGACTTTCTACAGATGACTATATTTATGGCGTGCACGGCATTCTTGTCGCGTCGTACAGGATCGCGTCGCTTTCGGCCGAAGGAATGGCGACACTTGATCCACTGGAAGACGGCGAACGCGGGTGCATTACGCTGACAGCTTCGGTTGCGGCACAGGATGGACAGATCGGTCAGGTCATCTATGGCTCGGCAAAGGCCGGGGTCAATGGGCTGGTGCTGCCTATGGCGCGCGACCTGTCTGACCTTGGCATTCGCATCAATTCAATCATGCCCGGAATTTTTGCCACGCCGCTGATGCTTGGCGCCAAGCCCCAGGTTCTTGAAAGCCTCGCAGCGTCCGTGCCCTTTCCCAAGCGCCTTGGAAAGCCGGAGGAGTTCGCCAGCCTGGCCGTGGAACTTGCCCGCAATTCCTATTTCAACGGGCAGTGCATTCGCCTGGACGGCGCAATCCGAATGGCACCGCGCTAGGCGCCAGGCCAATAAACTCGTTTTGCGGTGGATGCTGCTTGCCTTGCGCTGTTGATCGCGTAACGGGAAGGGCTGCACGCCCGCAAGCCACGAAAGGCAAGACCAGAAATGAATGTTGCTGGACGGACCGTCCTGATCACGGGAGCATCATCAGGGCTTGGAGCCCATTTTGCGCGCCTGTTCGCGTCGGGGGGAGCCAGAGTTGTCCTTGGCGCGCGGCGGATCGAACGTGTGCAGGAGTTGGCGAACGAACTGAACAGTTCAGGCCATCAGGCTCACGCGGTCGTGCTGGACGTGACGGATGAGGATTCGATCGTCAGTGCATTCAATGCCGGCGAAGACCATTTCGGGCTGATCGATACGATCATAGCGAATGCGGGCATGTCGGCTGCTGGGCGCGCTACAGATGTTCCTGCAGCCAGCCTCAGGCAGTTGGCCGATACAAACTTCAATGGTGTTTATCTGACTGCACGGGAGGGGGCTCGCCGCTTGATTGCGGCGGGAAGCCGCGAGACCGGAAAAGGCAGAATCGTGCTGCTGGGTTCCATCACGTCCCACCTGACAGGCGAAGGGGATAGTGCCTACGCCGCTCTCAAGGCAGGTTTGGCACATCTTGGTCGCAATCTTGCGCGCGAATGGGTTCGCCAGGGGATCAATGTCAACACGATCCAGCCCGGCTATATCCAGACGGAGATCGCGGGCGACTGGTTCCAGACAGATGGCGGTCATGCCCAGATCGCCAGATTTCCAAGACGGCGGCTCCAGCCGATCGAATCTCTGGATTCAATGATGCTCTATTTTGCGTCGGATGCTTCCGCATGCACCACAGGCGCAGCCATTGACGTAGACGACGGCCAGTCGCTTTGAACCTGTCCAAGTGATCTGCCAGTTTTCGCTGGCAACCAATCAGGTCAGTCGTTCAAGGCGAGCCGGGACATATTTGTGAAAAGGGGTGCCAACAAATTTGTCCTTGTTGTCGAGACCGGTGAGCTCATTCACGGAAACGCCCTTGGCCATATTGTGCCCTTGCGGATCGGGATAGAACATACCTAGTCCGTTTGGCAGCGCCAGCGTCCCCGGCTTTTGCCGATCATCATGCCGAACATCGACTGTTGCCTCTCCGTTGCGCGTAACGATCCGGATCGTGCCTCCGTCACCGACCCCAATCCGCCGCGCGTCCTGAGGGTGGATGGCGAGCGAGGTCGCATCATTGCTGTCCATCCATTGCGGATCACGAATGGCGCAATTGGCGGTATTCATCCGCCTTTCCCCGGCAGCAAGGATGAATGGAAATTCGGGGTCTGCATCGACAGCATCCTGCATGGCGGCCAAACCATCAACTTCGGCCAGCATTTCACCGACATTCAGTCGGATCTTGCGGTCTTCGAAGTCGATCCGTTCAAAGCTGTCCGCAAAATCGTCAACGGCAAAGACTGTTCCTGAACGACCCTGCACGATTGCTTCGAAAAGCGCATTGCCAAGGGCCAGCCCTTCTCCCTGAAAGCCGGCGCGCCTGACCGCGGCAGCATTTGCAGCACAAAACCGTTGCGCCATGCCCCAATAGATCGCCGCCGACGCAGCGCCGTCTGGCAAACTCGGGCCAAGGGTCCGATAAAGAATATGGGGTGCATAGCGCATATGCCCCGGGTTCTGGGCCATATGGGCAAAAAATACCGGACCATAGGCCTCCAGCCCCTCTTCAGCGGCAGACCGGAGCCGATCAAGGCTCGCTGGATCAATAACGCCCAGCGCTTCGACCAGCCTGCTGTGGATCTCGGGCTCTGGCAGGACATTGCCCACCGGCGGCACCACAGGTGCACGCAAATGGTGGACGTTGGCAGGATGTTCGAAATTGAAGAATGTGGCTTCCCACTTTTCATACTGGCTGGGGGCAGGAAGGATGTAATGGGCTTCCCGCGCCGTTTCGGTCATTGCGATGTCGATAACCACCACCAGATCAAGCGCGCGCAATGCCGCGCGCCAGCTGTGGCTGTCAGCCATGCTGTGTGCCGGATTGCCACTTTCGATGAACATCGCGCGGTAACGGTCCGGGTGATCCGTCAGAATGGCCGCAGGCACGTCATTGCACGGCACCAGCCCTCCCACGATCCGTGAGTTGGTGACTGGGGACATCCGCCAACCGGTTTCGAAACCGTCTTCGCCAACCACTCCTTGATCCGACTTGCCAAAGAACGGACCAGGCAGGTTCGACGTGAAAGCCATCGTTCCGGGCCTGCCAAAATTGCCCGTGATCGCCATCAGCAACAGATTGAGATAGCTGCCCAAGGTCGAATTCGGGGCCATCTGAAGGCCAATGTCTTCATACAGCGCCGCCGTTTCGGCCTTGGCTACGGCTTCAGCTGCGGCAATGACGTCTGCCGGTCGCAGCCCCGCAAATTCGCAATAGGCCGCAACGTCAATCGCTGCGAACCGTTCATTCACCGCTTCCAGACCATTGGCGTGTTCGGCCAGCCAATCCAGAGGCAGCAAGCCGGCCTGCACAATATGTGCGATCATGGCTGACAATGCCCAGGCATCGCGGCCGGGTCGGACCGCCAGGTGAATGTCTGCAAGCTCGGCCGTCTCGGTTCGCTTGGGATCAATTACAATCAGCGTCCGCTGTGGATCCTTGGAAACCTGACGCATCAAGATACGGGCACGCTGAAAACCGTTGGACTGCCACGGGTTCTTTCCGACAATCACAAGGGTCTGGGCATGCTCAAGATCACCATGCAGGCCGCCACCGAACATCCGGTTCATCATCCAGCCAAAGCCGGTCTTCTCCTGTGCAAGTGCATTGGTCCGATACTTGATCCCAAGGGCGGATATCACCGAGGAAAAATAGGCTCCGCCAAGATGGTTTCCCTGGCCGCCCCCGCCATAACGGAAAATCTTGTCTCCTCCGTAGCTATCCCGGATGGCCGCCATTTTCTGCGCCACTTCCGTAATCGCGGTATCCCAATCGATTTCCTCGAAAGTCCCATCTGCACGACGACGCAATGGAGCGGTCAGCCGATCACGACCATTGACATGATAATCGATCTTGAGCGCCTTGTTGCATGTATAGCCGCGCGAGGCCGGATGGTTCTTGTCGCCCTTCACCCGCAGGATGTGATGACCATTGTCTCCACCAGTCTGGACGAGGAGTCCGCAATTGGCATAGCAAAGCCCGCAAGCAGTCGGCTTCCAGCCATCGTCCATCGTGTCGTCCATCGTCTTTACTCCTATGATGATTGTCCAGCAGCAAGTGTTGGTTCACTGCGGCTGAAGGTTGTG